>JAKOVR010000052.1 GCA_029782025.1 Actinomycetes bacterium
CGCGAACACTTCGCACCCACGGGGGCTGGCGGGGTCGCTGGTCGGGTCTCTGGCAGGATCGGGGGCATGGACGCCGGGGGGCTGCTCGAGGGGGTGCGGGTGCTCGACGTGAGCGTGTGGCGCCCCGGTCCCTACGCCACCCAGCTGCTGGCCGAGCTCGGCGCCGACGTGATCAAGGTCGAGCCGCCGGGGGGCGACCCGATGCGCATCTACCCCGCGCTGTTCGCCCGCCTCCACGCCGGGAAGCGCAGCCTCGTCCTCGACCTCAAGGACGACACCGACCGGGCCACCGCGCTCGACCTGGCGTCTGGGGCCGACGTGCTGGTCGAGGGGTTCCGGCCCGGTGTGGCCGACCGGCTCGGGGTGGGCTGGGAGGCGGTGCGGGCCGTGCGGCCTGGGATCGTCTACTGCTCGATCTCGGGCTTCGGGCAGGACGGCGCCCGCCGCGACGTGCCCGGGCACGACCTCGACTACCAGGCCTGGGCCGGTGTGCTCGCCCCTGACGGTGGGCCGCCGGTGGTGCCGTCGGTGCCCGTGGCCGACCTCGCCGGCGGGATGGCGGCCGCCCTCGCCATCTGCGCGGCGTGCGTGCGGGCGGCCCGCACCGGGGAGGGCGAACGCATCGATCTGGCCATGACCGATGTGCTCGCCACCTGGACCGGGGCCGACTCGCCGGTGGAGGGCGCAGCCACTGGGGCCGATCCCACCCTCGTCCCGGGCTACGGCACCTACGCCACCGCCGACGGCGGGTGGATCGCCCTCGGCGTGCTCAGCGAGCAGCCCTTCTGGGACGGGTTGTGTTCCGTGGCCGGTCTCGACCGACTCGCCGGCATGGACTACACCGCTCGTCTGGCCGGCGGGGCGGCGGTGGACGCGGCGGTGGCCGATGCCATCAGGCGCCACGACCGCGACGCCATCGTGGCCACCCTGCTCGCCGCCGGCGTCCCCGTCGCCCCGGTGCGCAGCCGTGCCGAGGTCGCCGCCGACCCGCACCTGCTCGCACGGGGCGCAGTGCGCCCGTCCGCCCCCCGCACCGGCACCTTCTTCCGGATGGCCACCCACCGCGTGGCGGGCCCGACCCCGGCGCCGGCGCCGGGGGAGCACCAAGGGGCGGTCTGGTCCCCTCGGTGATCCGCACCGGGTCGCGGCGGCGAACAGGGGCCGATGGTTGCGACGGGTACGGCGGACAGCGAGCGGTGGCGGGCCCTCCTCACCGAAGGGCACACGGGGGTGCGGCTCTCCCACCGGCTGTTCCGCAAGCTGCCGGGCGATCCCCGCTGCAAGCTGTGCCACAACCCGTTCGGCGGCCTGGCCGGCAAGGCGTTCGGGCTCATCGGGTGCGTCCCGTCGAAGGTCAACCCCAGCTTCTGCACCCGCTGCGTGGAGAAGCTGCCCCGGGGCGGGGCCAAGGTCGACGTGGCGGTGCTCTTCGCCGACATCCGCGGCTCCACCAGCCTCGGTGAGCACGCCGGACCGGAGGAGTACGCCGCCCTCCTCAACCGCTTCTACGCCACGGCCACCCGGGTGCTGGTGGCCCACGACGCCATCATCGACAAGATCGTGGGCGACGAGGTGATGGCGCTGTTCGTGCCGGGGTTCGCCGGCCCGGGCTACCGGCGCGCCGCCGCCGAGGCCGCGGTCGATCTCGTGGGCCGGCTCCACACCGACATCGGGCTCCCCGTGGGGGCGGCGGTCAACGCCGGCCTGGCCTTCGTGGGCAGCGTCGGGTCCGAGTACGTGGTCGACATCACCGCGGTGGGCGACACGGTGAACACCGCGGCGCGGCTCCAGGGGCACGCCGCCGCCGGCGAGGTCGTGCTGGCCGAGGACGTCTACGCCGAGGTCGCCGGCTCCCTGCCCGCCCCGCCGGCCGAGGACCTGGCCATTCGTGGTCGCGAGGCGCCGGTACGGGCCCGCCGGCTGCCCGTGGCCGTGCCCACCCCCCGGCTGTCGATCGTCGCCGCCTGATCCGGAGTCGCCCCGCCCGTCAGGCCCGGGCCAGTTCCTGCTCGTAGCGGCGAGCCGTCTCGCCATCGAAGGCGACGAGCACGACGTCGTCGAGGTCGGCACCGGCCGGCGACGCCGCCAGCTCCCGCAGCGTGTCGACGGCGATGCGGGCGGCCCGGTCGGCCGGGAAGCCGAAGATGCCGGTGGAGATGGCGGGGATGCCAACGGAGCGGGCGCCGATGTGCCCCGCCTCAGCGACGACGGCCCGGTAGCACGACGCCAGCGCCGCCTCCTCGCCGCGGTCGCCGCCGCGCCACACCGGCCCGACGGTGTGGATGACCCACCGGGCCGGCAGGGCGAACCCCGGGGTGGTCACGGCCTCGCCGGTGGGGCAGTGGCCGAGCGCGGCGCAGGCGGGGACCAGCTCGGGGCCGGCGGCGGCGAAGATGGCCCCGCACACACCCCCGCCCGGCCGCAGCCCCTCGTTGGCGGCGTTGACGATGGCGTCGACGGCCAGCGTGGTGATGTCGCCCTGCCAGGTACGGATCTCCATCACAGGGCGAGCTCCATCCTGATGCCGGGGCCGAAGCGGGTGGAGACCTCGCCCGTCTCGACGAAACCGCACCGCCGGTAGAAGGCGAGCGCGTCGGGGTGAGCGAGGAGGTGGGGACGATCGCTGTCCCAGATCAGCGAGGCCCGGCGCTGGAGCTCCTCGAGGTCGGGGCGTTCCTCCGGCCGGCCGTCGCGGATGATGGGGGAGCGGATTCCCATCAGCCCGTGAACCCCGGCGTGGCGACCGGGACGGTGGGCACGGTGGAGGGGGTGGCGGTGGGGTCGGCGGCGGTGATGCCCTTGCACGGGTTGGCGGAGAGGGGCGAGGACGCCGCAGTGCGCTCGACCGACGCCGTCGCCCCGTTGCTGTGCCAGAGGGCGGGCGGGTTCGGTGGCGTGGGTGGCTCCCCGGTGCCCCCGTCGAAGGCGACCGAGATGGTGGTGGCCCCGGCCGCGGTGAGGTGGATGGCCAGCTTGCGGATGCCGGTGTTGGGATCGTTGCCGGCGGGGTGGGGCGAGCTGGGGAGGGGGACGGCGGCCTCGATCGAGAAGGTGGCGTCGGACGGGGCGAGGAGGCTGGCCCGCAGGGTGTGCCCGTTCAGCGTGAAGGTCGCCGTCCGCCGGTCGGGGCTGAGCTGGAGCTGGGCCCGGGTGTGGAGGAACCACCACACGTCGTGGGTGGCCGGCGCATCGGTGAAGTCGAGCTGGTCCACCAGCAGCACGGTCGGCCCGCCGGGCGCGGTGCGGTTGCTGAGGGCCACGCCCCGTTGCACCGGGGTGCCGCGGTAGGCGTTGGTGAGGTCGATGACCGAGAACGACTCGTCGGGGCCGGAGGCCCATCGGGTGATCGTGGCCACGGCGCGCGGGTCCTGGTCTTCGCAGGCGTCGGGGTCGATGACGAGCGTGTTGTGGCCCTCGGCCCGGGATCGGTAGTAGTCCCACCGGGGGCCGCCCGGCCATGACTGGAAGTACCCGGCCACGCCGTAGTCCTCGCGGCCGAGGTCCATGGCGAAGCGTTGGCCGTCGCGGTCGAGCACGAAGGACCCGAGGTCGAGCTGGTTGTGGTTGAACCCGGCGTCGCCGCCCTTGGCCCCGACCCACGTGGCCGTGGCGTCGTCCCATGCCGTGCGGCTGGTGGCGACGTCGATGCCGGCGAAGAGGCGGTCGAGCGGGAGCGGCTCGGACGGTCCGGTCGGCGGCGAGTACCAGACCACGTCGAGAGCGTGGGGCTCGGCGTGGGCCACCTGGTAGGCGCGGTAGGCGTCGTGGCCGTAGCGGTCGGCCAGCCAGAACATGGCCGGGACGCTCGGCGCGTTGCGGGGCTGGCCGTCGTCGGCCCACTCCCACCGCTCGCCGCTGGGGGCCGTCATGTGGATAGGGACGTCGCCGGTCCGGTCGAGGCCGGCCATGGCCGACAGGCCGAAGTCGTGCCCGAGCGCGCTCTGGAGGCTGGCCAGGGCGGCGACGGTGTACTCGGTGGCGTACTCCCAGTAGCCCACACCCTCGGGCCACCCACCGTCGGGGCCGTAGTGGCGATAGGCCGACGGCAGCCGGACCAGCGCCTCGTGGGCCACGAAGGCGGCGAGGGACGGGTCGATGTCGGCCACGGCCAGGGCACCGATCGCCTCCCCTCCGTTGACCACGTTGTTCCAGTTGTGGTCGACGACCGTCCAGTAGCTGACGGCCAGCGGCATGTTCCCCGTGTAGCTGTCGCGGGCGGGGCCGAGCCCCATGGTGATGATCGCCTGCTCCACCTGGCTGCGCTGGGCCGGCGTGAGGCCGTCGTAGAGCCAGTCGTAGCCGATGGCCACGGCGTGGGTCATCTCGGCCGTGTCGAGGAAGTGCAGCGGGTTCCAGTCCGGGAAGCGGGTGACGGCGTCGAGCTCGGCCCATGCCCGGTCGCGGATAGCGGGGTCGCCGTCGACCAGCCACACCAGACCGAGGTCGTAGAGCCGGCGGACGGCGGCGCGGCTGGTCTCCAGCAGTCGGATCTCGTCGGGCTTGGTGTAGGTGAGCACCGGGGTGCCGAGCAGGGCGGTGGCCCGGGCCTTCACCTGCCCGTACCACGCGCCCGTGGTGGGCTCGGCGGCGATCCGGGCCTTGAGCGGGCCGATCGTGTCGGCGGTGAGGATCAGCCGGGGGTGCCCGGGGCGCAGGCCGGCCAGCACCGTGGCTTCCGGCGGCACGGCCACGTCGGCCCCCGACGGCGCGGCGACGAGGACGGCCGCGACGAGGGCGACCAGCACGGCGACGGGAACCAGGCCCGACACCCGGGACGAGGGACGCGGTCGGTTGGCCATGTCGCGACCGTACCCGGCGTCAAGAAGCCGCGAAGCCCGGCGCTGGCTGTGGCGATGGGCGTGCCGTGGGCAGCAACGGAGCGTACGCTCACGGCAGCGAAAGGGGAACGGGAACCATGGTGTTGTTCTGGTTCGTGATCGGCGTGGGACTGCTGCTCGTCGAGCTCACGCACTTCGCGTTCTTCGCCCTCTTCGCCGCCATCGGCTGCTTCGCTGCCGCCGTGGTGGCGTGGGTGGCCCCCGACGCCGTCATCGTCCAAGGCGTCGTGGCCGTCGGCGTCTCGGCCCTCGGCGTCGCCCTGGTGCGTCCGCTCATGACCAAGGCGTTCCACCACGGCACCGGCCACGGAGAGAAGCTCGGCAAGGGCGTCTTCGGTTCGCTCGTCGGCGAGGTGGTCATCACGCTCGACGAGGTCGGCGGGGTGGGGCACGTCGGGCACGTCCGGTTGGCGGGGGAGCGGTGGCTGGCCACCAGCGCCCACGGCGAGATCATCGGCGAGCACACCAAGGTGCGGGTTGTCGAAGTCGACGGCACGACGCTGGTCGTCGAAGAGGTCGACTCGGATCAGCCCCGCGATCCCGAGCAGTAGCGACATCAATCCAAAGGAGTGTGGGGAATGAGCACGACGCAGGTGGTGGCGATCTCGGTCGTCATCCTGATCTTCATCGTCGGTCTCACGGCGTTGTGGAACGCCGTCAACATCGTCCAGCAGGGCGAGGTCGGTGTGGTCAAGCGGCTGGGTGAGTACAAGCGCACCCACGCCCCGGGCCTCGTCGTCATCATGCCCTTCTTCGAGAAGCTGATCCGGGTCGACATGCGGGAGGTGCCCCGCCCCGGTGACCGTCAGGACGTGATCACCAAGGACAACGTGTCGGTGACCGTCAACGCCACCATCTTCACCCAGGTCGTCGACGCCAAGCAGGCGCTGTTCAGCGTGGCCAGCTTCGACGTCGCCATCGACGCCCTGGCCCGCACGGCGCTCCGCTCGGTCATCGGCACCATGACCCTCGACCAGGCCCTCAGCGAGCGGGAGCGCATCAACTTCGACGTGCAGCAGCAGATGGAGGCCGTCACCGACAAGTGGGGCATCCGCATCAGCCGCATCGAGATCGTCGAGATCGCCCCGCCGCCCCAGATCCTCCAGGCCCTGGCCCTCCAGAAGCAGGCCGACCAGCAGAAGCGGGCCCGCATCCTCGAGTCCGAGGGCCTGCAGCAGTCGGCCATCAACGTGGCCGACGGCAACGCCCAGGCCGCGGTGCGGGCAGCCGACGGCGAGAAGCACGCCGCCATCCTCCGGGCCGAGGGCGCCCGGCAGGCCGCCATCCTCGAGGCCGAAGGTCGGTCCCAGGCCATCACCACCGTCTACTCGGCCATCCGGGCCGCCAACCCCGACACCACGCTCGTCGCCATCCTCCAGCTCGACACCCTGGCCAAGTTCGCCGAGAGCAACAACGCCAAGATCGTGGTGCCCTACGAGAGCGCCGGGTTGATGGGGGCAGCGCAGGCGCTCAAGGGTGTGCTGAGCGATGGCCCCGTGGGGGTCGTCCCGCCCCCGCCGCCGGCCTGAGCACTAGCTTGCCCGCCGTGCCCACCGCTGCGCCCCCGACCCGCTTCGTCGACGTCGGGGGCGTGTCGTTGCGCATCCTCGACGTCGGCCCGACCGGCGACCCCGAGGACGGCCGGGCCCGCACCATCGTCGTCCTGCCGGGTCACACCGCCCGGATCGAGGGCTTCCTGCCGCTGGTGGCCGCGCTGTCCACCCACCACCGGGTGGTCGTCGCCGACTTCCCCGGGAGCGGGGAGTCCGACAAGCCCGTCCGGCCCTACACGCTGCGGTACTACGAGGACACGGCCATGGCGCTGCTCGACGCCCTCGGTATCGAAAGCGCCGTGCTGGCCGGCGGGAGCCTCGGCGGCAACCTCGTGCTGCGGCTCGGCCACCGCTTCCCCGCGCGGTTCCCGCTCCTCGTCGCCTGGGGCCCGGCCGGCGCGTGGTCCCCGTCGCCGCTGCTGGCCGCGGCCGTGCGGCGCCTGCCCCGCCGGGCCCTGTTCTGGCCCATCGTGTGGGGCCAGTCCCGGTTCTGGTACGGGCGCGACTTCCCCGGTCGGGCCGAGGCGTTGCGCGAGACGTTCGCCTACTACCGGCGGGTGATGGGGCCGGGCTTCCTGGCCATGTACTTCGGCATGGCGGCCGACCAGCTGGCCCACAGCCACTTCGCCTACGCCCACCGGATCGCCCAGCCCACGCTGCTCGTCGTCGGCGAGCACGACGACGGGGCCGGAATGCGTCGGGGCGTCGCCCGCCTCCGCACGCTGCTTCCCCACAACGAGCTCGAGGTCTTTCCCGGCACCCGTCATTCGGTCGAGACGGAACAGCCCGAGGCACTGGCCCGATCGATCCTCGACTTCGTGGCCCGGGAGGGCGAGCCCCGCCGGGCCCCGCCGCTGGTCGCGGTGCTGGCGGCGATGCACCAGGAACTGGCCCCCCTGGTGGAGGAGCTGCGCCTCCACCAGGTGCGCCTCCCGGGCACCGAGGCCGAGGCCTACCGGGGATCGCTCGGCACGGTCGACGTGGTCGCCGCCGTCACCTGCATGGGGCCGGAGGCGGCCCGCCAGGTCACCCGCGCCGTCCTGGCTCACCACCCCGTCGATCACGTGATCGTGACCGGCATCGCCGGTGCCGTCGACCCGCTGCTGCGGATCGGGACCCTCCTCGTGCCCGAGCGGGTGGTGGTCGACGGCACGGGGGTGGAGGTGCGCCCGGTGCCCATCGACGGGAGCACCCCCGGCGGCACGATCGTGACGGTGCCGGCGCTGGCCCACCAGGCCGACATCGTGGCCCGCCTGCGGGCGGCCGGCGTGGCCGCCGTCGACATGGAGACGGGCGCCATCGGCGAGGTGTGCGAGGCGGCCGGCGTCCCGTGGTCGGCGTTCCGGGCCATCAGCGACCGGGTCGACGACGCCGACGTCGACGACGAGGTCTTCGACCTGGCCGGCCCCGACGGCCGACCCCGCCCCGGCGCGGCCGTCGCCTACCTCGCCCGCCACCCCGATCGCGTCCCGTACCTGGCCCGCCTGGCCAAGGGGTCGGCCCTGGCCATCGGGGTCGCCACCCGGGCCACGCTTCGGGCCCTGCACACCCATCCGTTCGCCTAGGCTCCGGCCATGGCACTGGAGCTCGAGGGGGCGCGGGCCCTCGTCACGGGGGCGTCGTCAGGGATCGGGGCGGCGATCGCCGTCGGCCTGGCCGAGCGGGGGGTCACGGTCGGCATGTGCGCCCGCCGCGAGGACCGCCTGGCCGAGGTGCTCGAACGCTGCCGGGCCAGTGCCCCCGAGTCGCGGATGTGGGCGGTCGACCTGGCCGACCTCGACGCCCTGACCGACTTCGCCCACCAGGCCGACGACGAGCTCGGCGGGATCACCCTGCTCGTCAACAACGCCGGCATCCCCAAGCGGCGCATGGCCGTCGACCTGCGCCTCGACGAGGTCGACCACGTGATGGCGGTCAACTACCTCTCGCCCGTGCGGCTGACCCTGGCGCTCCTGCCCCGGATGCTGGCCCGGCCGGCCGGCGCCATCGTCACCATCGGCTCGGTGGCGGCGCGGATGTCCCCGGCCGGGGAGACGGCGTACTCGGCATCCAAGGCAGCGATCACCGCCTTCGCCGAGGGGCTGGCCATCGAGTGCTGGGGCGGGCCCGTCTCGGTGCACGTGCTGCACCCCGGCCTGGTCGAGACCGAGCTGTTCGCCATCCCCGACAACGATCCGAGCTACTCCGACGACATCGAGTTCCTCCCTCCGACCGCCGTGGTCGACGCCCTCGTCGAGCAGCTCGCCACCGGCACCTTCGAGACCTACGTCCCGTCGTGGTTCGCCGACATCGCGTCGGGCAAGGCCGCCAACCTCGACGGCTACCTCGCCGGGGCGGCCGAGTACTTCCGCGCCAAGTCCGCCGCCCCCGAGGAGGGAGCATGACCGCCACCATCCCGCTCGTCGACTACCTCGTGCTCGGCGACCAGCCCCACCTCGAGGCCCACGAGTGCGAGGCCTGCGGGGCCCGGTTCTTCGACCGTCGCAACGCCTGCGCCCACTGCAGCGGCACGACCTTCCGCCCCGCCGCCATACCCACCGAGGGGGAGGTGCGGGCCTTCACCATCGTGGCCTTCGCCGCCCCCGGCATCGACGTGCCCTACGTGGCCGCCGTGGTCGACTGCGCCGGCACGAGCGTGCGGGCCAACCTGATCAACGTCGCACCCGATCCCGAGCACGTGCACCTCGGCATGAAGGTCCGCCTCGCCACCTACCCGGTCGGCGCCGACAGCGACGGCACCGAGGCCATCGGCTTCGGGTTCGAGCCCATCTCGTAAGGGGGAACCATGGCCAGCGACGATCTCTGGATCCTCGGGATCCACATGACCAAGTTCGGCAAGCACACCGATCTCGACGTCATCGACCTCGCGTCCGAAGCGGCGATGGGCGCACTCGCCGACGGCGGCGTCACGATGGCCGACATGGGGGTGCTCGCCGCGGGGTGCCTGATGCAGGCCAACGCCCCGATCGGGCAGATGCTCCAGAAGCAGATCGGCCAGACCGGCATCCCCGTCTACAACGTGTCCAACGCCTGCGCCACCGGTGCCACCGCGCTGCGCGTGGCCGCCATGGCGGTCAAGGCGGGGGAGGCCGACTTCGGCCTGGCCGTCGGGGTGGAGAAGTTGGCCGGTGCCGGCCTCCTGGCCGGGGGGAGCCGCAAGGACGACGCCCCGACCTGGACGCCGAAGGGGCGCTACGGCGCCGTGGCGCCGGTCGACGGCCGCATCGGCACCGAGATCATGCCCGGGGTGTTCGCCCAGATCGGCATGGAGTACGGCCACCGCTACGGCGGGACGAGCTTCGAGCTCTTCGCCCGCATCAGCGAGAAGAACCACGCCCACTCCACCCTGAACCCCTTGGCCGCCTACCAGAAGCGCTTCACGCTCGAGGAGATCATGGGCGACCTGATGATCGCGTACCCCAACACCCGCCCGATGTGCTCGGCCAACACCGACGGCGCCGCCGCGGTGGTGGTCACGAGCGGCGCCAAGCTGCGCACGCTGTCGCTCGAGCAGCAGCGGCGGGCGGTGAAGGTGTCGGCCTCGATCCTCACCAGCGATCCCTGGACCGAGTCGTGCCAGGTGCTCCCCGACGTCAACACCCTCACCCGCAACGCGGCGACGGCGGCCTACGAGGCGTCCGGGGTGAGCCCCGCCGACCTCGACCTGGTCGAGCTGCACGACTGCTTCGCCACGGCCGAGCTCGTCCACTACGACAACCTCATGCTGTGCCCGGACGGCGGCGCCGTCGACTTCTTCGAGTCGGGCGCGCCGTTCCGCGACGGCCGGCTCCCGGTCAACGTGTCCGGCGGCCTGCAGTCCAAAGGTCACCCGATCGCCGCTACCGGCATCGCCAACATCTGGGAGGTGGCCACCCACCTGCGGGGTGAGGCCGGCGACCGCCAGATCGAGGGGGCCAAGGTCGGCCTCGCCCACGTGATCGGCCTCGGGTCCGCCTGCGGCGTCCACATCCTGGAGAAGGCCGCGGTGTGATCCCGGGCGCCGGATCAGGCCGGCGCGCAGGGGAGCGGGGTGTGGCACATGGCGCAGCTGGGGTGGGCGGCCCGCGACTCGGTCGACTGGTCCACCGGCGCCCCGCACGTGGGGCACTCGGCCGGCACGGACCACCGGACGACGGCGAGGACCGGCCCCGACGCGTCGTCGGCGAGTTCGAGGGTCGGCTTATCCCAGAAGGTGCCGGCCCGGACCATGGGCGGGTCGGCACCGTCGTACACGACCGCGATCGTCTGGCCGACGGTGGGTGTGTAGAGCCCCGAGGTCGTGTCGAAGATCGAGAAGTGGGCGGTGAAGGGCGGTCCCTCCGATGGCGCCACGTCGGCGGCCACGGCGAACTCGCGCTGGCCGACGGCGCGCATCCAGCCGCACTCGGTCACCTCGGTCAGCACGGCCAGGGCCTTGCGGCCGCCGGCTTCGAGCCGGGCGACCTCCTCCAGGTTGATGCCGCAGCGCCGGTTGAAGGCGTCGGCCTCCTCGACGGACTGGGACAGCGCCGGAGCCGCCGGGGCAGGAGCCGGCGTCTCGTCCGCTCGGTGCCGCTTCCGTCCGAACACGCCGCGATCCTAAGGGTGGGATCAGACGGCCCGGACCATCGTCTGGATGTCTTACGGCCGCACGATCGGCTGGCTCGTACCGCCGGAGGACGACCTCGGGTGGGGGGCCTCCGACGCCGGTAGCGTACCGAGCCATGGCGCCGTTGTTGGTCGGGACGTCCGAGGGTCTGTTCCTCGTGACCGGGCAGGGCGGGCCGTCGCGGATCGACGACCAACCGGTGGTGGCGATGGCCAACCCCTCCGCACCGGATCGGGGCGGCGTGGTGTCGGTGCTGGACGCCTCCGGTCGCGTCGGGACGGTGGCCCTGGCGAAGTCCGAGACGCTCGTTCGGAAGGGGCGGGTGGACCTCGGCTCGGACGCGCCGACGACATTGCTCGATGCCGGGCGCCTCTTCATCGGCACTCGCGGCGCCCACCTGTTCCGGCAGGGTGACGACGGCGGCTTCGATCGGCTCGCGTCCTACGACGCGGTGCCCGGCCGGTCGTCGTGGACCCAGCCCTGGGGTGCGCCACCCGACACCCGGTCGCTGGCCTGGCTGCCGGGAGGAGCCGACGGCGGCTCGATCCTCGTCAACGCCCACGTCGGCGGTGTGTGCCGTTCCGACGACGGCGGCGAGTCGTGGGTCCAGCTGCTCGACCCCGGCATCGATGTCCACCAGGTCGCCGCCGCAGGATCGGGGCTGCTCGTCGTGGCCACCGGCGTCAGCGGGTTCGGGTGGAGTGTCGACCGCGGCGACTCGTGGCGGTTCACGGATGCGGGACTGCACGCCGAGTACTGCCGTGCCGTCGCCGTCACTGTCACCTCGGTGCTCGTCAGCGCGTCGACCGGCCCGTTCGACGGCAAGGCTGCGCTTTACCGGCGGGCGCTCGGCGTCGATGACCCGGCCGTGCCGTTCGAGAAGGTCGAGGGAGGGCTCCCCGAATGGTTCGACGGCAACATCGACACCAATGCCCTCGCCACCCACGGCTCGGAGGTCGCCCTGCTGGCGGAGGACGGGTCGTTGTTCGTCTCGACCGACGACGCCCGCACCTGGCGATCGGTCGGCCGGGTGCCGGGACCGGCCACGTCGTTGGTGTTCGCCCACCCGTGACCGTCGGCTCACCCCACGGGGTCGAGGATCACCAGCGGGATGTCACGGTCGGTCTTGGTCTGGTAGCCGGCGTACCCCTTGTAGGCCGCCACCACCGTCGGCCACAGCTCGGCCTTCTCGTCGGCCGAGGCCGTGCGGGCCACCATCGGGCGTTCCCGGCCGGCCATCACGATGCGGACCTCGGGCATGGCCTGCAGGTTCCGGTACCACTGGGGCGGCCGGTCGTCGCCGCCGTTGGAGGCGACGAGGACCACCGAGTCGCCGGGCTGTACCGGTGAGGTGAGCATGGTCTCGCGGGGCTCGCCGCTCTTGCGGCCGGTCGTGGTGAGGATCAGTACCGGCATGCCGAACCCCTTCCCGGCGATCCGCCCCTTGCTGGCCTTGAACAGCGCTCGGTGCAGGGCGGTGAAGGCGCGCTGGAAGGTGTCCTTCCGGCGCTGCTGGGCGCTGGCGCCGGCCGTCATCGGGCCGCCTTGGGCTGGGGGAACTGCGTGCGCATCATCAGGTCCCATCCGGCGTCGGGCAGGAGGCCGTGGGAGGCGATGGTGAGCTTGGCCCCCGGGGTGACCGAGTAGCGGGCCCGGGGTCGGCTGCTCGACGCCGCCCGCTCGATCACCGAGGCCACCGCTTCGGGGCCGGCCGCCGCCAGCTTCCCCATCAGGCCCTCGTAGGCCCCGACCGAGCGGTCGATCACGCCGGCATGGAACTCGGCGTAGGGGGAGGACGGGTCGAGGTCGGGGGCGGCGTGGCCGACGGTGTCGGCGAAGGCCGTCTTGATGAGGCCGGGCTCGACGATCACGACCTTCACCCCGAAGGGCCGGACCTCGTAGCGGAGGGCGTCGCTGATGGCCTCCACCGCGTACTTCGAGGCGTGGTAGAAGCCCATGCCGGGGAAGGTCACCTTGCCCCCGACCGAGCTCAGGTTGATGATCCGCCCCCAGCCCTGCTTCCGCATGCCGGGCAGAACGAGCTGGCACATGCGGGTGAGGCCGAACACGTTGGTCTCGAACTGGCGGCGGATGTCGGCGTCCGAGGCCTCCTCGATCGGGGCGGTGAGGCTGTAGCCGGCGTTGTTGACGAGCACGCCGACCGCACCCTCCTCCCGCTCGACGTGGGCCACCGCCTCCTGCATCGACGTCTCGTCGCACACGTCGAGGGCGAGGGTCCGGCAGCCGGCCGCCTTCAGCTCCTCGAGGGTCTCGGGCTTGCGAGCGGTGGCGTAGGTGGTCCAGCCCTTGCGGGCGAAGTGCTCGGCGGTGACCCGGCCGATGCCGGTGGAGCAACCGGTGATGAGTACGGCTCGGGAGACAGGGGAATCGGGCATCGGGGCCTTCTTTCAGGGGGTGCGGACGAGATCCCACACGGCGTCCTCGGCCAGGGCGAACGACCTGGCGTCGAAGAGGTCGCCGTAGCTGCGCAGGCCGCGCACGATGCCGATGAAGGCGCCGTACACCAGAGCCATGACGAGCGGCGGGGGGAGGGGGCGGATGGCGCCGGCGGCCTGGCCGCGGGCGATGAGAGCGATGGCCCCGGTGTCGACGTCGATGCCGGCCTGACGGCTCTCGGCATCGAGGTAGGGCTCGTGGTGGTGCATCTCGAGGAAGGCGAACGCGTCGGGGTGCTCGAGCACGAACGAGGTGAGCGCCCCCCACCAATGGTGGAAGGCTTCGCGGGGGTCGCCCGTGGCCGGCGCGGCGAGGAGGCGGTCGCGCAGCTCGCCCTTCCAGCGGCGGTACAGGGCATTGACCAGCGCCTCCTTGCTGGGGAAGTACCGGTAGATGGTGCCCGTGGCCACGCCCGCGGCCTCGGCCACCTGGGGCACGGTCGTGCCGGCGTAGGTGCGCTCGACGAAGGTGACCAGCGCGGCGTCGAGGATGGCGGCCCGCTTGTCGACGGCGGCGGCGGCGCTGGGCATGAATGAATGTTCATTCATTTGCCTGTACCGGGTCAACCCCTCCCGGTGTGACGTGGGTCGCAGCTGAGGGAGACTGCGGCGATGGCGCAACATCAGGAGAACGATGTCCGGCCCGGCGACGACGGCCGGCGTCGGTGCGGCTGGTGTCTGGGGACGGCCGACTACGTCGCCTACCACGACGACGAGTGGGGGCGCCCCGTGGTCGACGACGTGCGGCTCTACGAGAAGCTCTGCCTCGAGGGCTTCCAGTCGGGGCTGTCCTGGCTCACGGTCCTGCGCAAGCGCGAGGCCTTCCGCCGGGCCTTCGGCGGGTTCGCCCCCGACGTGGTGGCCGAGTTCGGCCCCGGCGATGTGGCCCGGCTGCTGGCCGACCCGACCCTCGTGCGGCACCGGGGCAAGATCGAGGCCACCATCGCCAACGCCCGGGCGACCCTGGCCGTGCAGGCCGATCTCGGGTCGTTGGCCGCGCTGGTGTGGTCGTTCGAACCGAGGCGCCGAGGGCGGCCGGTGCCGCGGCGGCTCGGGGAGGTGCCGGCGACGGTGCCCGAGTCGGTGGCGCTGGCCAAGGCCCTGCGCTCGTACGGCTTCCGGTTCGTGGGGCCCACCACCGCCTACGCGGCGATGCAGTCGCTCGGTCTGGTCAACGACCACCTCGCCGACTGCACCGTCCGCGTCGCCTGCGACCGGGACCGGCGGGCGATCACCCCGCCGGTGCCACCAACGCGGTGAGGAGCGCGTCGAGTTGGCGCTGCTGCGGCGCCGAGAGCCGGTCGAAGAGGAGGCGCCGGACGGTGGCCACGTGGCCGGGGGCGGCCGCCTCGACCGCGGCGTACCCGGCGTCGGTGAGGACGGCGAGCGTCCCCCGGCCGTCGTCGGGGCAGTCGGTGCGGCGGACCCAGCCACGGTCCTCGAGCCGGCGCACGGCGTGGGAGAGCCGGCTCGGGGAGGACAGGGTGGTCCGGGCCAGCTCGTTCATGCGCAGCGTGCGCTCGGGTGCCTCGCTGAGCACGGCCAGCACGGCGTAGTACGCGTGGGGCATCCCGGCGTCGGCCTGGAGTTGGGTGTCGAGCTGCTCGAGCAGCCCCGCGGTGAAGGCGATGACGAGCCGCCACAGGTGCTGCTCGCGGTCGTCGAGCCAGGCCGCGTCGGTGGGGGGACGGGGAGCGCGGGCCACGGCGGCATCGTAGCGGGCGCGGCCGAGAGGTTGAAGGTTCAATCAACCATGGTATGGTTGAGCATTCAATCAACCGGGACGCACCGGTACGGACCGAGGAGTCGACCATGGAGATCAAGGAGTTGGGCCACCTGGTCCTGTACGTCCGCAACCTCGAGCGTTCGGTGCACTTCTACCGCGACGTGCTGGGGTGGCGGCAGATCGTGCCGGGCGACGACGACACGCTTCCGTTCCCGGCGGCCGGGTTCTCCGCGCCGAACGGGCGCACCCACCACGAGCTGCTGCTCATCGAGGTGGGGGAGTCGGCTGCGTCCCTGCCCGTGGGCCGCCGGGTCGGGATGTACCACTTCGGCCTGAAGGTGGGCGACAGCGACGACGAGCTGCGGGACGCGCTGGCCACGGTGCAGGCCAACGGGGTCCGGATCGTGGGGGCCAGCGACCACACCGTCACCCACTCGCTCTACATCCAGGACCCCGACGGCAACGAGATCGAGCTCTACATTGACGTCCCGGGTGTCGACTGGCGCAACGACCCCACGCTGATCGCCTCGCCCATCAAGCCGTTGCTGCTCTGACTGCCGCGCCATGACCGCGTGGGCCGCTCAGGTCGGCATGACTCGGCCTTGCAGTGACAGGGGTCACCCGGTACCATGCGCTGCTTCTTCGGGCGGAGTGAGGTAGTTTAGCGACGGTCCTCACGGATCACCCTCACGGAGAGCGGCAGCGGCTGCCGCGAACAAGCGAAAGGCGGCGATCGACGATGGGTTCAACCCC
The DNA here is from genome assembly GCA_029782025.1 of Actinomycetes bacterium. Lineage (GTDB taxonomy): Bacteria > Actinomycetota > Acidimicrobiia > Acidimicrobiales > Acidimicrobilacustridaceae > JAKOVR01. The sequence continues at coordinate 15,915 of JAKOVR010000052.1, forward strand.
CCGCGTCCGACGTACCGGTACCCCGGCCAAACTGGCCCGTTCCGCACGTCACGACTCGTCAGTCCCCGGGCGTACGCGTGCGCTCCGGCGTCGGATCACAAGCGTCGGGGTCGCGGCCAGCCACGTGCTCGCGCTCATCGGGATCACCACGCTCACGTCATCGACACCGGCAGCGGCGGGGCCGGCGCCGGTGATGTTCGGCTACGTGCCATTGCCCGCCGACCAGTTCGCCACCACCATGGCCACGATCAGCGCGAGCCAGGCCACGGTGTCGGGTACCACGATCGACTTCACCGTTGGCATCACCAACGCCGGTGCCGGCGCGATCATGTACTACGACGACTGGGAAGACGGCTATGAGGCCGACATCGCCAACCCGGTGCAAGCAACGACGCTCATCTTCGGTGACGGCAACGGGGCCAACGGCAACGCCGCGACCTTCTGCTCGACGTGCGCCGGCGACCTGCTGCCGGCGGGTGCGGCGTTGGTGATGCGCAACAACGTCACGACGCCACGCGGAGGGTCCCCGGCCACCGGCATCTTCGACGGGCGGGACAAGGTGGCGTCGACCCGAGGGTTCGCCCTCACCGCCGGCGGCTTCGCCACCAATGTCGGGTCGCTTCTCGCCAGCGTCGTGTCCTCGTATGACACGAGCAAATACGGGTACGACTTCGTGGCCCCGGTCGGTGAGGACACCGCCGTGCCGGCGAGCACGTCGAACGCCAACGCCTACGCCGGGTTGTTCGTCCAGGCATCGCAGGACAACACCGCCGTCACGATCGACACGAACGCCGACGGTGCCGCCGACGTGACGCAGACGATCAACGCAGGACAGGTGGTCCACGTCAACGGAACCGTGCTGGAGGGCGCGACCGTCCACGCGACCAAGCCGGTCCAGGTGCACGAGGCCACGGGTGACACCACCGCCTCCTACGAGTCGCGCTGGTACACGCTCTTTCCGAACAACCTCCTGTCGAACCAGTACATGAGCCCGGTCGGCTCGGCCACCGCGAACTACCGCACCGTCAACTACCTGTACAACCCCAACAACGCGGCCATCACCGTCACGCCCACCTGTGGCCGATCGGTGAACGACGGCGCCACCACCAGCGGCAGCCCGACGGTCACGTCGGCCACCGCCAACTTCGTCAACGCCGACGTCGGCTCGCTCATCGGTGGAGCAGGCATCCCGGCCGGCGCGCGGATCACCGCTCGCACCAACGCCACGACGGTCACCATCAGCGCCAACGCCACCGCCACCGCGACCGGGGTCGCCCTGTCGGTGGGCTGTCCGGCCCCGATCAACATCCCGGCCAACTCGGGCGTGTCGTTCATGTCGCCCAACGGCCTCGCGGTCTCGTTCCAGTCGAACGGGCCCAACTTCGTTGCCGTCGCCGGCGTGGGCGCGCAATCGGGCGCCCTTCCCGGTGCCGGCACCGACGCCTCGTCGAACTGGGACTGGGGGTACACCCTCACGCCGGTCACCCTCCTCACCACCCAGGTCGTGATCGGCTTCGCCCCTGGGAACTCGAACCTCAACCCGAGCCTCCCGGCGGGGAACCGCGACGACGATCCCGTTTGGATCACGACCCTGACCCCCACGACGCTTCACGTCGACTTCGATGGGGACCCGGCCACCGGCGCGATCGCTGGCGCCGACTGCTTCGGCGCCAACCACGACCAGGACATCGTCGTGGGCGCAGGTCTCACGTCGACCCGGATCTTCGACAACACCGACGGCACCATGACCGGCGCGCGCATCTACACCTGTGACGGCACGAAGATCTCCGGTGCGTGGGGTGAGGACTCGGCCAATGCCCCGTTCGGCACCCCCGGCTTCGACGCCGGCTACACCGTCATCCCCACCACCACCATGGTGGTCAACAAGAGCGGTGCGGTGGTGACCGACACCAACGGCGACGGTCGGCTCAGCCCGGGCGACATCATCACCTATGACATCTCGATTTCGGATGCCGGGAGCTTGGCGTTCACCAACGTCAACGCCCAGGACACGATTCCGGCCGGCACCCAGTACGTCGCGGACTCGACCAACTTCGACGACGGGTCGATCACGCACATCCCCGACGACGTGGTTCCTCCCGCGGCGACGACCTTCCCGCTCGACGAGACCGGCGCCGGTGTCCCTGGCGGCGGTGGCGTCGCGGCGGGCGCCACGGTCCATTTCACCTTCTCGGCGCTCGTACTCGATCCCTACCAGGCGTCCGGCACGATCCTGCACAACACGGCATGCGGGTCCGCGACCGAAGCGAGCAACTGCGGGTCGGTCGACACCCCATTGACCAATTCGGACCTGTCGCTCACGAAGAGCGTGACGAGCGCGGCAACGTTCGTCGGCACGAACGCGACCTTCCGTGTTTCGGTGACGAACGCCGGCCCTGACACGGCGACCGGCGTGGAGGTCACGGACCTCCTCCCCGCAGGGCTCACCTACGTCTCCGATACCCCGTCGCAGGGCTCGTACGACAGCGGCACCGGGGTGTGGGCAGTCGGTTCCCTGGCTGGGAGCGCGACCGCGACCCTTGACATCACGGTGCAGGTGAACGCCTCGAGCGTCGACAACTTCGCCCAGGTCACGAGGGCGCAGGCCGCCGATCCCGACTCGCAGCCGGCGGAGAACCCGCTCGGCCCGGGCAACCCGCCCGACCAGGATGATGAGGCTGTCGCCACCGTCACGGCGGCGCCGGTCGCGGACCTCGCCATCAGCAAGACCGATGGTGGGGCCACCACGACACCCGGTGGCACGGTGACGTACACGCTCACCGTGAGCAACTCCGGCGGCGCCGACGCCACGGGAGCGGTCATCTCCGAGACCGTGCCCGCGAATTCGACGTTCAACGCTGGCGCGTCGTCCGCCGGCTGGACATGCTCTCCGGACAACAACGCCGGCTCGACCTGCACGAACACCGTCGGTACCGTGACGTCGGGTGGCACCGTGTCCAGCACGTTCGCCGTCACCGTCGCGAACCCGGTGCCCACTGGCACCACGCAGGTGACCAACACCGCGACCGTCTCGGATGACGGCAGCCACGGGGTGGATCCCACCCCGGGCAACAACACGAGCTCGGACAACACACCGATCACCACCGCGATGGATATCAGCGTGGTGAAGTCCGACGGCGGCGCGACTGCCACCCCCGGCTCCACCGTGACCTACTCCATCACCGCGACCAACGGCGGGAACGTCGGCGTCACCGGGGTCGTTCTCACCGAGACCGTTCCCGCCAACTCGACGTTCAATGCTGGCGCCTCGTCCGCGGGTTGGGCGTGCTTGCCGAACAACAATGCTGGCTCCACCTGCACGCTCACCGTCGGTGGATTGGCCGGCGGCGGCAGCAGCGCCGGCTTCAATTTCGCCGTCACGGTGGCGAACCCGGTCCCGGCCGGAATGACCCAGCTGAGCAACACCGTCACCATCGCCGACGACGGCGCCAACGGCGCCGACGGGACCCCGGGCAACAACACGTCGACCGACACCACGCCCGTCACCGCCAGCCCGGACTTGACCATCACCAAGTCCGACGGTGGGGCCTCCGCCACCCCCGGCGGCACGACCAGCTACACGCTCAGCTACCAGAACGTGGGCGACCAGGACGCCACTGGTGTGGTGATCACGGAAACCGTGCCGACCGACACGACGTTCAACGCGGCCGCGTCGTCCGCGGGCTGGGTGTGCGTGCCGGACACCAATGCCGGATCCACGTGCACGATCACCATCGGCTCGGTGGCCGCGGGCGCGCCGATCGCGACCCGAACCTTCGCGGTGGCCGTCGCCGATCCGTTGGCGGCAGGCGTGTCGCAGATCTCCAACACGGCAACCATCGCCGATGACGGCGCCAACGGCGCCGATCCTTCGCCGGCCAACAACGTGGCAACCGACACCACGCCCGTGGACGCCGCACCCGACCTGTCGATCGTGAAGTCCGACGGCGGAGCATCCACGACCCCGGGCGGCACGGTCACCTACTCCTTGCAGGTGACCAACAGTGGCAACCAGGGCGCGACCGGTGTCGTGGTCACGGAAACCGTGCCGTCGAACACGACCTTCAACCCGGGACTTTCGAGCGCCGGCTGGACCTGCGCGCCCGACGGAAACGCCGGCTCCATCTGCACCAACACCATCGGCGCGCTGTCGGGCGCCGGCGCGACGACGACCCTCGACTTCGGTCTGACCGTGGCGAATCTCATCCCCGCCGGGGTCAACCAGGTGGCGAACACGGCCAGCGTTGCCGACGACGGCGGTAATGGCCCTGACCCGACACCGGGTGACAACACCAGCTCCGATACGACCCCGATCACCACCGCGCTCGACCTGACCATCACAAAGTCCGACGGCGGGGCCACGACGACGCCGGGCGGTACCGTGATCTACACGCTCGACTACGCCAACGACGGCAACGTCGGTGCGACGGGTGTGGTGCTCACCGAGACCGTTCCCGCCAACTCGACGTTCGACCCGGGTTCCTCGACGGCAGGGTGGTCGTGCCTGCCGGACGACAATGCTGGCTCGACCTGCACGCTGACCGTTGGTGCCCTGGCCGGTGGCGGAGCGAGCGGCACGGCGACGTTCGCCGTCGCCGTGGTGAACCCGGTGCCGGCCGGGACCACACAGATCTCGAACACCGTGCTGGTAGGCGACGATGGTGCCAACGGTGCCGATGCCAACCCGGCCAACAACACGGCCAGCGATACCACGCCGGTGACGGCTGATCCGGACGTGGTGGTGTCGAAGACCGATGGTGGTGTGACGACGACGCCGGGTGGGACGGTCGCCTACACGATCACGTACACGAACAACGGTGACGAGGACGCGACGGGGGTGTCGTTGGTGGAGACGGTGCCGGCGAACACGACGTTCGATGCCGCGGGGTCGACGGCGGGTTGGGGTTGTGTGCCGAACGGCAACGCCGGTAGCACCTGCACGCTCACGATTGCTGGCCCGATCGCCGGTGGCGGCGGCAACGGATCCGCGACGTTCGCGGTGACGGTCGACAACCCGCTGCCCGGAGGCGTGACCCAGATCGCCAACGCGGTGGTGGCCGACTTCCCGTGCTCGACGGGCACCTGTACGAGTCCGCCCGGGACCGACACCACGCCGGTGACGTCGGATCCGAACATCACGGTGTCGAAGACCGATGGTGGGATCACGACGACGCCGGGTGCGACGGTGCCTTACGCGATCACGTACACGAACAACGGCAACGCGGCTGCGGCGTCGGTCACGTTGACCGAGACGGTGCCGGCGAACACGACGTTCGATGCCGCGGGGTCGACGGCGGGTTGGGGTTGTGCGCCGAACGGCAACGCCGGTAGCACCTGCACGCTCACGATTGCTGGCCCGATCGCCGGTGGCGGCGGCAACGGATCCGCGACGTTCGCGGTGACGGTCGACAACCCGCTGCCCGCGGGGGTCACGCAGTTGACCAACGCGGTGGTGGCCGACTTCCCGTGCTCGACGGGCACCTGCACGAGCCCGCCCGGGACCGACACCACCCCGGTCACCTCGGCGCCCGACCTGTCGATCGTGAAGAGCGACGGCGGCGCGTCGACCACCCCCGGCGGCACCGTGGTGTACGGCCTCACGGTCACCAACAACGGCACCATCGCCGCTACGGGTGTGACGGTCAACGAGACGGTGCCGGCGAACTCCACCTTCAACGCGGGCGCCTCGACCCTTGGCTGGACCTGCGCGCCGAACAACAACGCGGGCTCCACGTGCACCTTCGACGCCGGCACGCTCTCCGGTGGTGGCGCCTCGACAGTGGTGAACTTCGCCGTGACGGTCGATACCCCGATTCCTGGAGGCGTGACCCAGATCGCCAACACCGCCGTCGTCACCGACGACGGCGACAACGGCACCGATCCGACGCCGGACGACAACACCAGCTCCGACAGCACGCCGATCGTGTCGGCGGTCGATCTGACGGTCAGCAAGTCCGATGGCGGTGCGGCCACGACGCCCGGCGGCACCGTCGTCTACACGATCGGTTTCAGCAACGACGGCAACGTCGGAGCTACGGGTGTGGTACTCACCGAGACGGTGCCGGCGAACAGCACGTTCGATTCGGGATCGTCGTCACCGGGGTGGACGTGCTCGCCCGACAACAACGCCGGTTCCACCTGCACGCTGAACGTCGGCAGCTTCGGCGCCGGCAGCCTGTCGGTGGCGACCTTCGGGGTGACCACGGTGAGCCCGCTCCCGATCGGGGTCACCCAGCTCTCCAATACCGTGACGATCAGCGATGACGGCACGAGTGGCCCGGATGCCAACCCGACCAACAACACCTCGACCGATACCACGCCGATCACGGCGGCTCCGAACATCGTGGTCAGCAAGGACGACGGCGGCATCACGGCGCAACCTGGCGGCTCGGTCGATTACGCGATCCAGTACACGAACAGCGGCGACCAGGACGTGGCCGGCGTCGTGATCCACGAAACCGTCCCCGACCACACCACGTTCAATCCCGGTGGTTCGACCGCGGGCTGGACCTGTGTGCCGGACAACAGCGCCACTGCGGCCTGCACGCTGGCCATCGCCGGCACGATCGCCGGCAACGGTGGCTCTGGTGTCGTGCACTTCGTGGTCACGGTCGACAACCCGCTTCCTGCCGGCGTCACCCAGCTCACCAACGCCGTGACCGGCACGTGGCCCTGCGTCACCAGCACCTGTCCGAGCCCGCCCGGAACGGACACCACGCCATTGAGCTTCGCCCCTGACCTCAGCGTCACGAAGGACGACAGCGGTGTCAGCGTGGCGGCCGGCGGGTCGGTGGCGTACACGATCACCTACGCCAACAACGGCAACATCGCATCCACCAACGTCACGCTCACCGAGACGGTGCCCGCCAACACCGCCTTCAACAGTGGAGCCTCGACCGCGGGCTGGGTGTGCGCACCCGACAACTCTGCCGGCGCCACGTGCACCCTGAACGTGGGCACAGTGCCCGGCGGGGGTGCCGGTGGCACCGCCACCTTCGCAGTCACCGTGGATTCGCCGCTGGCCGGCGCGGTCACCCAGATCGACAACACGGTCACCATCGACGACGACCACGACAACGGCGACGACCCGAACCCCGACGACAACACCGGCACCGATGCCACGCCGGTCGTCCAGAGCCTGATCGGCGACACGGTCTTCCTCGACCTGGACGGCAACGGCGTGCAGGACCCGGGCGACACCGGCCTGGACGGCGTCACCGTCACGCTCCTGCAGGACGCCGACAACAATGGATCGTACGAGACCACGGTCGGCACCACGGTCACGGCCGGTGGCGGGCTCTACTCGTTCACGAGCCTCCCGCCCGGTGTGTACCGAGCGGTCGTGACCGTGCCGGCCGGGTTCAGCAACTCCACGCCGACGCAGGTCGATCACACGTCGGCGGCCGACGAGGTGTTCGCCGATGCCGACTTCGGCATCCTCGGTGCCACCATCGGCGACCATGTGTTCCGCGACTCGGTCGTCAACGGCGTGTTCGACAACGGCAGCGACAGCAACCTGGTCGGCGCCACGGTCGAGCTCCACAGCAGCGGCGGTGCCCTGCTCCAGACCACTGTCACCGACGGCAACGGCGACTACCACTTCCGTGGGCTCCCGGCCGGGGACTACAACGTCACGTTCGTCCCGCCGGCGGGCATGGTCTTCACCCGACCCAACGCCACGTCCGACAACCTCGACTCGGACGCCAACGTCCTCGACGGCACCACCGGCGTGTTCAGCGTGGCGGCAGGTGCCACCAACAACGACATGGACGCAGGCCTGTACTTCCCGACCGATTTCTCCGGCAAGGTCTACCAAGACCTGAACAACAACGGCGCGGTCGATCCCGGTGAGGCAGGCATCCCTGGCGCGACGATCACGATCACCGGTACCGACGACCTCGGCAACCCGGTCAATGTGTCGACCACGACCAACGGCAGCGGCGACTGGGCCCTCACCGTCCGGACCGGCACCTATACGATCACCGAGACGCAACCGGCGGGCTTCCTCGACGGCAAGGACACCGTCGGCGCCCAGGGCGGAACCCCCTCGAACGACCAGTTCAGCAACATCGTCCTCGGCGAGGGCAACCCTGGATCCGGGTACCTCTTCGGTGAGGTGCCGCCATCGTCCTTCGCCGGCACCGTCTTCGACGACGCCGATGGCGACGGCACCCAGGACCCGGGCGATCCCGGCATTCCTGGCGCCACCGTCACCCTCACCGGCACCGATTGGAACGGCAACCCGGTCAACACCTCGACCGGCACCGACGGCTCCGGCGTGTTCACCTTCGCGAACCTGCTCCCGGGCACCTACACGATCACCGAGACCCAGCCTGGTGGCTTCGTCGACGGCCGTGACACCGTCGGATCCGTTCCGGGCACGCTCGGCAACGACGTCGTGTCCTCGATCAGCCTCCCGGTGGGCACCTCGGCAACGGGCTACACCTTCGCCGAGCTCCGTACCGGCTCCATCGGCGATCGGGTCTGGAGCGACACGAGCGGCGACGGCATCCAGGATCCCGGCGAGGGCAACCTGCCCAACGTCACCGTGAACCTCAGCGGCACCGACGTGCTCGGCAATGCAGTGAACCAGTCGACCACGACCAACGCGTCAGGCATCTACAGCTTCACCAACCTGGTGGCCGGCTCCTACACGGTCACGGTCGACACGGCCACGACGCCTCCGGGATCGACCTCCACGACCACGAACCCGCGGCCGGTCACCCTCGACGAGGGCGAGTTGAACACCGACACCGACTTCGGCTTCGCGCCGGCGCCGCCTCCCACGGGCGCCATCGGTGACACCGTGTGGAGCGACACGAACGGGAACGGCTCCCAGGACCCGGGTGAGCCGGGCCTCGGAGGCGTACTCGTCACCCTCCTCCAGGACGCCGATTCGAACGGCAGCTACGAGACCACGGTGACCTCGGCGATCTCGAGCGGCGCTGGCACCTATGGCTTCCCGGGGCTGCCAGCCGGTCTGTACCGGGTCGTCGTCACGCCGCCGTCGGGCCTCGCCAACACGACACCCACCACCGTCGATGTGAACCTCGGGGCCAACGCGGTGCGCAACGACGTCGACTTCGGTTTCCAGCCGCCGCCGCCGCCGGCTCCCGGTACGATCGGCGACACGGTGTTCAGCGACACCAACGGGAACGGCGTCCAGGATCCGGGTGAGCCCGGGGTCGTCGGGGCGACGGTGACGTTGCGCCAGGACACGAACAACGACGGCATCTACGAAACCGTCGGCGCCACCCAGATCTCCGGAGCCAACGGCGCCTATTCGTTCGGCAACCTCCCGCCGGGCCAGTACCAGGTCGTGCTCACGGTGCCCAACGGACAGAACCCGACCACGCCGACGTCGATCGCCGTGCCGCTGATCTCAGGCCAATCGGTCGACACCGCTGACTTCGGTGTGCGGGCCACGCCTGCCCCGACCGGCACGATCGGTGACTTCGTGTGGAGCGACAACGACGGCGATGGCGTGCAGGATCCGGGTGAGCCCGGCCTGGACAACATCACGGTCACCCTCCGCCAGGACACCAACGGCGACGGTACCTACGAGACCACCGTGGGTACCACGACCACGGACGCCAGCGGCAACTACAGCTTCGCCAACCTGCCGCCGGGCTCGTACTCCGTGGCGGTCACCACGGGCGGGCTCAGCCCGACCACCAGCCCGGTCGTCCTGGTGCCCCTGTCGGGCGGCGATGCGGTCGACACGGCTGACTTCGGTCTCAACGACGCGGAGCCGCCCGCCGGCTCGATCGGCGACCGCGTGTGGAGCGACATCGACCGTGACACCGTCCAAGACGGGACCGAGCCCGGGCTCAACGGCGTGACCGTCACCCTCTTCGAGGACAGCGACGGCGACGGCACCTATGAGACCACTGTGGCGACCACGACCACGTCCGGCAACGGCAACTACGACTTCATCAACCTGCCGCCCGGTCGCTATCTCACCGTCGTGACCCCGCCGACCGGCATGTCACCGACCACCACCGGCTCGGTGGCCACCATCCTGGCCCCGAACCAGGTCGTCACCGACACCGACTTCGGCCTGGCTACGCCGCCGCAACAGCCGTTCGACCTCCAGCTGGACAAGAGCGCAGACGGCAGCCCGGTCGCCGGCGGGAACGTCGTGTGGCATCTGGCGATCCGCAACAACGGCATCGTCGCCACGCCGAACCCGATCGTCGTGACCGACGTGTTGCCCAACGGACTCACCTACGTGAGCTTCACCGGCACGGGCTGGAGTTGTGCGGCCAACGGTCAGACCGTGACCTGCACGCTGCCGCAATCGCTTCCGGTCAACGGGTCGAGCGACCTCCGGATCAGCACCCAGATCACGGCCGATCCCGGGACTGTCATCACCAACAACGCGTCGGTCTCGGCGGCCGGCGTCGAGCTCACCCTGGCGAACAACGCCGACGCCGCGGCGGTCACCATCGTGGCGGCGCCGACCACCACGACCACGAGCACCACCCAGCCCACACCGACCACGGTGCCGGTGACGCCGCTGCCGGTCACTGGCTCCAACTCGTCGACCCGCCTGGCGTGGATCGGCCTGCTGCTGCTCGGCATGGGTGGTCTCCTCCTGCTCGCCCGTGCCAGGATCGAGCAGCGCATCAGCCGGGAGGATCGCCGGTCTGTGATCTGAGGGGGACGTCTGCATGAGGAGTTCGAGATGGCCGGCGCGCCTGGGCGCGATCGCGCTGTGTGCGGCAGCAGCGACGGGTTGCTCATCGGCACCGACGGCCAGCACCAGTGCCGGCCCGGCGGCGTCAGCTTCCGGGGCGTCCGGAGGCGGTGACAGCCAGGTCGGCGCGGGATCCGCGACGGCCCCGGCCACGGTCGCCCCGCCCACCACCGCCGCTGCGGCCCCAGCCGTGCCCTCGAAGGGCTGCGGCACGAGCACCGTGAAGGCGGTCGAGAAGCAGCAGGTGACGGTGGCGGCCGGCGGCGCCGGTCGGTTCTACCTGCTCACCACCCCGGCGGCCCACGACGGCAAGACCCCGCTGCCGCTCGTGCTCGACTTCCACGGCCTCCTCGAGGGCGCCCAGATCCACAGCGGCATGTCCAACCTGAGCGCGCTGGCCCAGAAGGAGGGCTTCGTCGTCGCCTTCCCCAACGGCTCGGGCAACCCGATCCACTGGGACGCCAACCCGCTGCACGACCCCAACGAGGACCTGCAGTACGTCGATGCGATGATCGCCCAGCTCGAGCGGGACCTCTGCATCGACACGGCCCGGGTCTACAGCACCGGCCTCTCCTACGGCGCCATCTTCACCACCTTCCTGCTGTGCCACCGGCCCGGCGTGTTCGCCGCCGTCGCCCCCGTGGCCGGGCTCCAGGACACCGAGAACTGCCCCACCACGGAGAAGACCCCGATCCTCGCCTTCCACGGGACCGCCGACCCGATCCTGCTGTTCAACGGCGGGTACGGCGACGCCGTGGGCGGGATGCTCGGGGGCAAGCTGCCGGATGGGGCGGCGCCTTCGACCACGACGGCCCCGGCCTACGACCTCGACGGCAAGGGGTACCCCGCCAACGTGCGGGCGTGGGCCGAGCGCTACGGCTGCGACAAGGCGCCCACCGACACCAAGGTCGGTACGGACGTCGTGCGCCGCACCTACGCCTGTCCAGGGGGCACGGCGGTCGAGTTCCTGGTCATCGTCGGCGGCGGCCACAGCTGGCCCGGCAGCGAGTTCAGCAAGGGGATCGAGAAGATCGTCGGCCCGACCACCTTCACCATCGAGGCCAACGTCGAGATGTGGCGGTTCTTCCAGCGCTACGCCCGCCGGGCCTGAGCCCGAGGGGCGGCCGGACCGCGTTCAGGCCTCGGCGCCGGCCAGGAACCCCTGGAACCACCGGGCCGACTGCTTGGGGATGCGCCGGAACCCGTCGTCGTAGTCGACGTAGACCAGACCGAACCGGGGCCGGCGGCCGAAGAACCACTCGATGTTGTCGGCGTAGCTCCAGTGGAAGAAGCCGTCGACCGGCACGCCCTCCTGCTTGGCCCGCAGCACCGAGCGCAGGTGCTCCCGCACGTACCAGATGCGCACGTCGTCGTGGATCTCGCCGTCGTGGACCCGGTCGCGCAGCCCGAGCCCGGACTCCGTGACGTGGAGCCGGTCGGCGGCGGGGTGGGCGGCGTAGCGCCGCAGCACGTGGTACAGGCCCTCGGGGTCGGCGGGGATCCCGATGTCGGAGCGGAGCTTGACCTCCGGGTCTGGGAGCGAGAACGACGGGATCGCCCCGACCAGAGGGATGCCGGTGGGCTTGAGGACCAGCGGGCCGTAGTACTGCAACCCCATGAAGTCGAACCGGAACGTGGCTGCCTCGAGGTCGCCGTCGAGGATGGCCGGCTCCATCCAGCGCAGCAGCCGGTTCTTCTCGAACGGGTAGCCGAGGCCGCCGGCCGGGTCGATGAACATGTCGCTGGTGAGGGCCTCGATGGCGGCCTTGCGCCGGCGGGTGCGCTCGTCGGTGGGCTCGTACGGGCGGGCCAGGGTGATGATGTTGGTGGTGCCGATCTGGCTCCCGGCGGGGAGGATCGCCCGCATGCGCCGGCCGGCCTCGGCCGTGGCCAGGTTCATGTGGTGCACGCAGCGAAGGGTGTGGCGGGGGTAGAGCCCCCGCCGGCCGTAGCCGCCGATGAGGAGGTGGCTGGCCACCGAGGCGGGCTCGTTGAACACCATCCAGTGCTTCACCTTGTCGCCGAAGGCGTCGGCGCACACCTCGGCCAGGCGGGCGAACGGTTCGATGACGGCGCGCTGGCCCCACCCACCCTTGGCGTAGAGCGCCTGGGGCATGTCCCAGTGGTGGACGGTGGCCCACGGCTCGATGCCGGCCTCGAGGCAGGCGTCGATCACCCGGTGGTAGAAGTCGATGCCCTTCTGGTTGGGTGGGCCGTCGCCGTCGCCCATGATGCGGGGCCAGCTGATCGAGAACCGGTTGGCGCCGAACCCGAGCTCCTTGATCAGCGCGATGTCCTCGGGGTAGCGGTGGTAGAAGTCGATGGCGTCGTCACCTACCCGGCCGCCGGCGATGCGCCCCCGCCGCCCGGCCTCGTCCCAGACCGACGGGCGCTTGCCGTGGAGGTCCCACGCCCCCTCGACCTGCCAGGCCGCCGAGGCCACCCCCCAGGTGAAGTCCGTGCCGAAGTCCGCTGCTCGCATGGTGCCATCATGGCCCACGCCGGCCCGGGCGGCGCCACCGGCATCGTCGGTGTCATCGGCGGGTGCCGCCGACGCCCCGGCCCCGCACGAAGGGCGCCAACGTGCCGAGGTCGGCGTACACACTGGGAACGGAGGCGTCGTCGCACGTGTCGCCGAAGCTGACAACCCCGACCTGGACCCAGCGCCACGTGCGGCGGTCGAAGGCGACGAGCGGCCCGCCGCTGTCGCCCCCGCAGGCGTCGGCGTGGCTCGGCGACCCGCCACAGAGCATCGTCGCCCCGTCGATCCCGCCCTCCCACTCGGCCCAGCAGGTGCTGTCGGCGACGATGCGCAGCGACGCGGCGCGGAGCCGGGTCGGGTACGTCTCGCGGCGGTCGCTGGTGGCCCCCCAGCCCATCACCATCACGGGCGCGCCGGCGGCCAGCAACGCCGGCTGGGTGGTGGCGTCGACGAGCGCCACGGGCTGGACACGCGGACCGAGGGTCAGGGGCCGGCGGAGCAGGAGCACGGCCACGTCGTTGCGGCTCGTCGCCTCCTGGTAGCCGCGGTGCACCCGGATCTCCCGCACCGGGACGACCTGGGCCGCCTCGTCGGTCAGGTCGGTCGTGCCCGCCATGACGGTCACGTCGGCGGCGTGCACGTCGCTCACGCAGTGGGCGGCGGTGAGGATCTCGTCGGGGGCCACGATCGACGCGCCGCAGAACTGCTCGCCGTCGGCGTCGATGAGGGCCGCCATCCACGGGGTGCGGCCCGGCGGCACCTCCTGGCCCCGGATCACCGCGCCGGCGGGCGGGGCCGTGGCGGTCGCGGTGGCGAGGGTGGCGACGAGCCCGCCGGCGACGAGGGCGGCGCGGAGGGTGCGGGGGCGAGGGTCGGTGCTGGTCATTGGGCGATCGTCGGCCCTCCCGGGTGAAGGCTCGATGAACCGGACGGTCGCCCCGGCGGGCAGGGATAGGCTCCGGCCATGGATGACCTCGAGAAACTCGGACCGTTGGCCGCCCTGGTGGGCACGTGGGTAGGGGAGAAGGGGCTCGACGTCTCCTTCCACCACGAGGACGGGGCGGTGGGCGACACGCCGTACCGCGAGCGCGTCACCTTCTCCGCCTTCGGTCCCGTCGACAACGGCACCCAGTGCCTCTACGGCCTCGACTACCGGATGGCGGCATGGCGGGGCGACGAGGTCGATCCGTTCCACACCGAGGTCGGGTACTGGCTCTGGGACGCCGAGCGGGGCCTGGTCATGCGGGCGTTCATGGTGCCGCGCGGCACCGTCGTCCTCGCCGGCGGCGAGGCCGCCGCCGACGCCTCGTCGTTCACCATGACGGCCGAGCTCGGCTCCTCGGAGTTCGGCGTCCTGCAGAACCCCTACCTCGCCGTCAACGCCAGCACGGTCCGCTACGAGGTCACCATCACCGTCCACGACGCCGACTCGTTCACCTACGAGGAGGACACCGTGCTGAAGATGACGGTGCAGGACGACCTGCTGCACCACACCGACCGGAACACGCTGCGCCGGGTGCCGGCTTAGTCGGCTGACTAACCTGGGTCCACCCCCCGAGGAGGACCCATGCCCCACGATCCCGTCGTCACCGAAGCGGTGCGCGAAGCCGCGCACCTCGAGCCCCAGTTCCGCTTCGCCGACCAGGAGGCGCTCGCCGCCTCCCGGCTGGCCGCGTACCACGCCACCGGGAAGAGCCCCAACGTCCTGGTGATCCTCTTCGACGACGTCGGCTGGGGCGACTTCGGCTGCTACGGCGGCGGGGTCGCCGTCGGTGCGCCCACCCCCAACATCGACCGGCTGGCCCGGCGGGGCATGCTGCTCACCTCGTGCTACTCCGAGCCGAGCTGCACGCCCTCGCGCGCCTCGATGATGACCGGGCGGCTCCCCATGCGCCACGGCCTGCTGCGCCCGCCGATGTACGGCCAGAAGGGTGGTCTCGACGGCGAGATCACCTTCGCCCAGCTCCTGCGCGAGGCCGGCTACGTCACCCAGGCCGTGGGCAAGTGGCACATGGGGGAGAACGTCGAGAGCCAGCCCCAGCACGTGGGCTTCGACGACTTCTACGGCTTCCTGTCGGTGTCCGACATGTACACCGAGTGGCGCGACCCGTACTTCTTCCCGGAGATCGTCTACT
The DNA here is from genome assembly GCA_029782025.1 of Actinomycetes bacterium. GTDB lineage: Bacteria > Actinomycetota > Acidimicrobiia > Acidimicrobiales > Acidimicrobilacustridaceae > JAKOVR01. Next base: position 31,231 of record JAKOVR010000052.1, read on the forward strand.
CCGAGGAGCGCACGAAGTGGGTGGAGAACCTGCCCTTCAACCGCTGCTTCGTCCACGCCGTCAAGGGCGGCGAGACCGAGAACGTCGAGGAGGTCACCATCCCCGTGCTGTCGCAGCTCGACCAGAAGTGGACCGATTACTCGCTCGACTTCATCCGGCGCATGGCGCCGGGCTCGGGTGGGGCCGAGGCCGGGCGGCCGTGGTTCCTGTACCACTGCACCCGGGGCGCGCACTTCGACAACTACCCCCACGAGGACTTCCTCGGGCGGTCGCCGGCCAAGCACCCCTACAAGGACACGATCATCGAGCTCGACGACATCGTGGGCCGACTGGTGCGGGAGCTCGAGGCCACCGGGCAGCTCGAGGACACGCTCATCTTCATCTCCTCCGACAACGGCCCGGAGATGGAGACCTGGCCCGACGCGGCCTACTCGCCGTTCCGTTGTGCGAAGGGGTCGACCTGGGAGGGCGGCCAGCGGGTGCCCGGCATCGTGGCCTGGCCGGGCATGATCGAGGCCGACCGGGCCACCGACGGCCTGTTCAGCCAGATGGACCTCTTCCGCACGGTGCTGCGGCTGGCCGGCGCCGAGGCGGCCACCCCCACCGACCGCTACATCGACGGTGTCGACCAGACCGCGTTCCTGCTCTGCCCGGACGGCGAGTCCACCCGCAAGTACCTCTACTACTGGCTGGTCAACGTCTTCTCCGCCCTCCGGGTGGGGGAGTGGAAGTTCATGGTGGCGTCCACCTCCGACGACGACCGCGACTGCCTGAACCTCGGCGGGTTCACCGGGGTCACCCAGAAGTACACCCACGGCCGGCTGTACAACCTCTACCTCGACCCGAAGGAGAGCCACAGCTACATGATCCGCAAGCTGGCCTACATCGACAGCTTCACCGGCGGCCTGCGCGACCACTTCATGTCCTTCGGCGCCTACCCGGGCAAGCACCCCATCGCGGCGATGAGCTGATGGCGAAGGAGGCGCTGGCCGAGGCGGCGGCGGAGCTGTTCGCCGAGCGGGGCCCGGCCCGGGTCACCGTCCGCGAGGTGGCCGACCGCGCCGGGGTCAACCACGGCCTCGTGCACTACTACTTCGGCTCCAAGGAAGGGCTGGTGGCCGCCGCCCTCGGGGCCTGCGTCGACGCCGTGGCGGCCGAGCTGGAGGGAGCGCCCGACCCGGTGCGGCTCTTCGCCCCCGGGTCAGCGTCGGCCCGCCACGGCCGGCTCCTGGCCCAGATCCTGCTGGAGGGCGGCGAGCCCGGCCGGCTCCAGGGCGACTTCCCGGCCATGCGGGCCCTGGTCGACGCCCAGACGGCCCGGGGCGTGGCCCCGGCGGTCGCCGGCGAGCGGGCCGCGCTGGTGATCGCCCTGGTGCTCGGGTGGCAGCTGTACGAGCCGTTCCTGGTGGCGGCGGCCGGCGCGGCGTCGGCCCCGTTCCCGGCCACCGGGGCCGAGGTGGTGGCCCGCGGGGTCAGCGCCCTGCTCGGTCCGGGGGGCTGAGGCGGGCCAGGGAGTCGTCGCCGGGCAGCGGGAGGTGGACGAAGACCCGCAGCCCCGGCGCGTCGCTGGGGACGAGCTGCTGGAGCTCGAAGGCCAGCGGGCCGGCGTCGGGATGGCGGAAGCGCCGGACGCGGGGATCGGGGCCGGCCACGTCCTGGCTGGGCCACCACGCCCGGAACTCGGCGCTGGCGGCGAGGAGCCGGTCGACGAGGGCGACCATGGCCGGGTCGGTGCGACGGGCCACCGTGTCGGTGCGGAACTCCGAGAGCACCCGGCGAGCCTCGTCCTCCCACCCGTCGATGAGGGCCCGGGCGTCGGGGTTGGCGAACACGACCCAGAGCAGGTTGCGGTCCTCGTCGGGCAGGGTGGGCAACGACGGGAAGAGCCGGGCGTGGGCCGCGTTCCAGGCCAGGTAGTCCCAGTGCGGGCCGAGCACGTAGGCCGGGGCGGGGTCGAGCTGGTCGAGGAGGTGCCACAGCGTGTCGGGCACGAGCGGGGGGACGGTCCCGGTGTCGGGCCGGGCGTGGCCGGCCAGCCGGAGCAGGTGCTCCCGGGCGGCGGCGTCGAGGTGCAGGACCCGGGCCAGCGCCTCGAGCACGTCGACCGACGGGTTGATGGGCCGGCCTTGCTCCAGCCACGTGTACCAGCTGGCCGACACCCCGGCGAGGCCGGCGACCTCCTCCCGGCGCAGGCCGGGCGTCCGCCGCCGGCCCGACGGGTCGAGCCCCACCTCCTCCGGGCCCAGGGCGGCGCGGCGGGCCCGCAGGAAGGCACCGAGCTCGGCGCGGCGGCCGTCGTCAGGGGTGGTCGGGGGCACGGCTGCATTGTGCCGCGCGCCGGCGACGGTCAGCGCGGGCGTTCCCGGAACACCCAGGCCGGCATGAGCAGGAACCGGAGCCCGGTGGCGAGCGCCGAGGCCGCCATCACCACGGCGACGACGGTGCCCGTCGCCGCGTGGGGAAGGAAGGCACCGGTGGCCAGCAGGGCGGCCGAGGTCAGGGCCAGGCCGCCGGCGTGCACCGCCCCCGCCCGCAGGAAGTGCCGGTGGGCCCGCTCGCGGGTGCGGTGCCGGAAGGTGAAGCGCCGGTGGGCCGCGGTGTTGCCGAGCATCGTGGCGGTGAGGGAAACGGCGTTGGCGGCGAGGTCGCCGAGGGCGGGGCGGAGGGCGAGGAAGGCGGCGAGGTAGGCCACGGTGCTCACGACGCCGACGGTGGCGAAGCTCACCAGCTCGCCGCCGGTGCCGGGTGGCAGCTCGTGGCGGGGCGTGGCGTGGAAGGCCACCGTCTTGGGGTGGAACCAGAAATCGCGGGACAGCCGCCACACCCCCTTGAGGTCCTCGGTGGCGGTCTTGACGATGTCGACCCGGGAGTCGGGGTCGTCGACCCAGTCGACCGGGATCTCGGCGATGCGCAGGCCGTTGCGCTCGGCCATGACGAGCAGCTCGGTGTCGAAGAACCAAGCGTCGTCCTCGATGAGCGGCAACAGGTCGCGGCCGACGTCGGTGCGCATGGCCTTGAAGCCGCACTGGGCGTCGCGGAAGCCGGCCCGGAGGGTGAGCTGGAGGATGCGGTTGTAGGTGCGGGAGATGAACTCGCGCTTGGGGCCCCGCACCACCCGGGAGCCCCGCAGCAGGCGGGAGCCGATGGCCAGGTCGCTGTGTCCGGACAGGAGGGGGGCGACGAGCGGGAGGAGGGCGTCGAGGTCGGTGGAGAGGTCCACGTCCATGTAGCTGACGACGGTGGCGTCGCTCTCCAGCCAGACCGTGCGCAGGGCCCGGCCCCGGCCCTTCTGGTCGAGGTGGACGGCCCGCACGCGCGGGTCGCGCGCCTCCAGCCGCTCGGCCACCGACCACGTGTCGTCGGTCGACGCGTTGTCGGCGATGGTCACCCGCCAGGTGAACGGGAAGCTCGACCCCAGGTAGCCGACGAGGCGGTGGATGCTGTCGGCGAGGACATGGGCCTCGTTGTAGACCGGGATGACGATGTCCACCAGGGGTGGGGCCGGGCGGGGGCCGTTCGCCGGCTGGGCGAGGGAGCCGTCGGAGGTGAGGGTCGCGGTCATGTCCGGATCGTCGTCCGGCCGCCTCGGAGGGCCGTGGGTGGTTCCTGGGAATCCCCTTGGAATCCGGCCCGGTCGCCCCGCGGTGGGGCCTACAGTCGCGCGCGATGGGCGGACGAGCGACGGGCCGCGGTGAGGAGCCCGAACGGGAGCGGTCGGCGGCAGGTCATCCGGTCGCCATCAGATCTGCTCGGGCCGAGCGGCTCGTCGGCCGCCTGCGTCGGGTGTGCCTCTCCCTCCCAGATGTCGAGGAGCGGCTGAGCCACGGCGAACCCACGTGGTTCGTCCGGGGCAAGAAGGTGTTCGTGCAGCTCGACGACCACCATCACGGCGGCGACCACCTCGGCTTCTGGTGCCCGGCGCCGCCGGGCGTGCAGGCCGAGCTGGTGGAGCTGGAGCCCGAGCGGTTCTACCGCCCGCCGTACGTGGGGGCGCGAGGGTGGTTGGGCGTGCGCATCGACCGCGACCCCGACTGGGACGAGATCGCCAGGATCGCGGCCGAGGCCTATCGGATGGTGGCGCCGGTGACGCTCGTCCGCCGGCTCGACGCTGAGGGCGGACCCCGCCGGGGTGCGCCGCCGGTCAGATGATCCGGGAGGCGTGGCCCTCCCAGTACTTGTCCTTGAGCAGGCGCTTGTAGAGCTTGCCCGTGGGATGGCGGGGCAGCTCGGCCATGAAGTCGACGGTGCGCGGGCACTTGACGTCGGCCAGGTGCTCGCGGCAGTAGGCGATCAGCTCGCGTTCGAGTTCCGGGCCGGCGTCGGCCATGTCGCGGGGCTGGACGACGGCCTTGACCTCCTCGCCGAAGTCTTCGTTGGGCACGCCGATCACGGCCACGTCCTCCACCTTCGGGTGCAGGGCGAGGACGTTCTCGGCCTCCTGGGGGTAGACGTTCACGCCGCCGGTGATGATCATGTAGGCCTTGCGGTCGGTCAGGTAGAGGAACCCGTCCTCGTCGAGGCGGCCGATGTCGCCGAGCGTGGACCAGCCCTTCGGGTGGCGGGAGGAGGCGGTCTTCTCGGGGTCGTTGTGGTACTCGAAGGCGGTGGCCGAGGCGAAGTAGATCGTGCCCTCCTCGCCGACGGGGAGCTCCTCGCCGTCGTCGCCCACGATGTGGACCTCGCCCAGCAGTGACTTGCCGACGCTGCCCTTGTGGGCCAGCCAGTCGGTGCTGTTCGTGTAGCAGAACCCGTTGCCTTCGGTGCCGGCGTAGTACTCGTGGATGACCGGCCCCCACCACTCGATCATCTGCTCCTTGACCGGGACGGGGCAGGGGGCGGCGGCGTGGATGGCGGCCTGGATGCTCGACACGTCGTACCGGGTCCGCACCTCGTCGGGGAGCTTGAGCATCCGGATGAACATGGTGGGCACGACCTGGGTGTGGGTCACGTGGTGCCGCTCGACCAGGCGCAGGAACTCCTCGGCGTCGAAGTGCTCCATGACGATGACGGTGCCGCCGACCTGGTGGACGGCCATCGTGAAGCGCAGCGGCGCGGCGTGGTAGAGCGGCGCGGGGGAGAGGTACACCATCTCGGGCCCGTAGCCGAAGAGCATCTGCCCGAGCACCGTCACCGACGTGGGCGCGTCGAGGGGCTGGTCGGGCGGGGGCAGCTTCACGCCCTTCGGGCGGCCCGTGGTGCCAGAGGAGTAGAGCATGTCCTTCCCGGCCAGGCGCGGGTCGGGGAGCGGGTCGGCCGGCTGGGCGGCGACGGCGGCCTCGTAGCTCTCGAAGCCGTCGACCGTGCCGTCGATCATGAGGTTCAGCTCGACGCCGGGGATGTCCCCCACGATGCTCTGGGCCATGTCGCGCTTGTAGGCGGTGGTGATGAAGGCACGGGCCCCGCAGTCGTTGACGATGTAGGCCGCCTCCTCCTCGGTGAGCCGGCTCGACATGGCGGTGTAGTAGAGGCCGGCGTAGGCCGAGCCCCAGGCCAGCTCGTAGAAGCGGGGGTGGTTCTCGAGGCAGAAGGCCACGTGGTCGCCCACGCCGAGGCCGTGGGAGCGGAAGAGCTGGGCCACGCGGTTGGCGGCGGCGTCGAGCTCGCCGTAGGTGATCACCTGGCCGGTGGCGGCCATGATCACCGCCGGGCGATCGGGCGTGGTCGCGGCATGGGTGCCTGGGTACATGGTTCCCCCTTGGTCGCCCGGCCCCCGCCGGGAGCCGTCACTGTACCGACTGGGCCCGGGTGGCCGAGCGGGCGGTGCGGCGCAGGGCGGTGAGGCCCCGGTGCCAGCGGGCCCGCCGGGCGTCTCCGTGGCTGGCCTCCTCCGGCAGCGTCACGGCGAGGAGGTAGGCGGCCTTGTCCCGCCAGCCGGGCACGGCCTCGAGGGCGGTGACGGCCTGGGTGGCGTAGGCACGGCCGGCCCCGCGGTAGCCGGCCAGCCAGCGCTGCTCCCGCCGGTCGTCGACCCGGGCGTGGGCCCAGGCCACCAGCTCGTGCGGGGCGCGCCAGCCGAGCCGGTCGGTGGCGGCCCGGATGGCGGCGGCCACGACCGCCTCGCCCCGCGACGCCCGGGCCAGGTCGAGCACGGCGTCGAGGGCCAGCGGCTCCCGGTGGCCGGCGCCGGCCTCGGCGATCTGGGCCAGGTCCCGGAGCGGGACCAGCCGGGGTTCCGCCGATCCCAGCACGGCGTGGTAGCAGGCGTGGAGGAAGCGTTGCGGGCGCCCGAGGGCGGGGACGGCCATGCCCCCGATCAGGACGCGGTCCGGAGCGTCGTGGATCCGGTCGAGGTCGAGGGCGAGGCCGAACGGGCCGGCGGCGAGCGTGCGGTGCACGTCGACCTCGAGGTCGTCGGGCATGGTGATGCTCAGCCCCTTGGTGAACCGCCGGTCGAAGCCGGGGCGGGGCTCGCGGTAGTGGCGCCGGCCCCCCTGGGCCACGAGCAGGTCGCGGGCCGCTTCCAGGTGGGCCGGGGGGATCAGCAGGTCGATGTCGCCGAAGCACCGGTCGGCCGGGTCGGCGTAGTCGAGGTGAGCGGCGGCGGGGCCCTTCAGCACGAGGAACCGGATGCCGGCGGCGGCGAAGTCGTCGGCGGTGGTGAGGAGGCGCCGCTCGAGGCGGAGGGCCGCGCCCATCCAGGCCCGGTGCCGGTCCCGCAGCTCCCGGGCCTGGTGTTCGTCGACCGCCCACGCGCCGTCGCGGACGGCTGCCGCCAACGTGCCGATGACCCGCTCGCCGGTGGCCCGGGCGACGAGGCCCGGCCACGCCTCGGGCGCCACCGGGGTGGCCGGCGGGTCGAGATCGGTGGCGATCCCCCAGGCGGCCGCCGTGCGGACGAGGGTGTCGAGCTCCACGGTCAAGCCGGGGCGTGGGCGGGCGCCACCCAGGTGTCGGTGTCGGGGTCGTACCGGCGCACCACGCGGGCCGGCACGCCCACGGCGACCGAGTAGTCGGGGATGGCGCCGGTGACCACGGCGTTGGCACCGATGGTGACGTTCCGGCCGATGGTGCTGCCGGGCAGGACCACGCACCCGTGGCCCAACCACGACCCGTCGCCGATGGTGACGGGCTCGGGCTCCATCGCCTGCCACCCGATGGGCAGCGTGCGGTCCTGGTAGTCGTGGTTGCAATCGGTGATGTGCACGAACGGGCCCGTCCACACGCCGTTGCCGATGGTGATCGACTCGTGGCCGACGATGGTCGAGCCCCGCCCGATCACGCAGTAGTCGCCGATGGTGACGATGGCCTCGGCCAGCTTGGGCTGGTCGGGCATCCACCCCGCGCTCAGCGTGCAGTAGGGGGCCACGATCGTGTGCTCACCGATGTGGATGGCGCACTCGTTGACGATGGTCTCGAACGGGAAGCACAGCACCGAGTTGGGCCCGAAGGACCCGAACTTGGCGGCCCGGGGCGACTCGCTGGCGATGGCCCCGAAGCGCTGCATCTGACGCCAGCCCCACCGCACCACCTCGCCGGTCTGCAGGATGGCCCGGCTCCGGACGCGATCGACGAGCCTCGGAGGTGGGTACTCGCGCCGCAGCATCGCCCGACACTAGGTCAGTCGGTGGTGCGGTGGCGGTAGCGCCGGAGGGTGGCCGGCACCACCAGGAGCAGCACGATCCCGCACGAGAGGAACGAGGCCAGCACGGGGTTGTCCATCGGCCAGCTCGACACCGACGGCGGCGCGCCCGGGTTGCCGAAGAGCTCGCGGACGGCGGCGACCATCACGCTCACCGGGTTCCAGGTGGCGAACTTCTGGAGGACGACGGGCATGCTGTCGATCGGGACGAACGCGTTGCTGATGAACGTGATGGGGAACACCACCGTGAAGCCGACCCCCATCACCGCGTCGGGGGTGCGCACGATCAGCCCGAGGAACGTGCCGAACCAGATCATCGACGACGCGAACACGCCGAGCAGCACGATGGCGAGGACGACGTGGAGCACGTCGGTGTGGGGGCGCCAACCCACGAGGAGGCCGGCGCCGAGCAGCACGCTGATGGCGAGGAACATGCTGGCCAGCTCGGCGACGTAGTGGCCGAGCAGGTAGGCCAGCCGCGACGACGGCAGGCCCCGGAAGCGGTCGATCACGCCCTCGAGCAGGTCGGTGGCGATGCCGGTGGCCGGCCCGACGAGACCGAAGGCGAGCGACTGCACCAGGATCCCGGCGATGACGTACTCGCGGTAGTTGCTGTTCTGCACCGCGATCGCCCCGCCGAAGACGTAGGTGAACAGCAGCACGAACATCAGCGGCTGGACGGTGACGTCGAGCAGCTTCTCCGGGAGCTGGCGCACGTGGGCCAGGTTGCGCCCGGCGAACACGAGGGTGTCGGACCACAGCGAAGCCACGGCGTTGGTGCGCTCGGGAGCGTTGGCGTCGTGCTGGGACACATGGACCGCGTGCGGCGCGGCCGCAGGGGTGGTGACGGTGGTGACGGTCATGCCAGGGCCTCCGCCGGCGCTCGATCGGGGGTGGTGAGGGAGAGGAAGACGTCGTCGAGGGTGGCCCCCCGACGGTTGAGGTCGACCGCTTCGATGCCGGCCTCGTCGAGGGCGCGCATCAGGTCGATGAGGCGGACGCCCTCCCGGACGGGCACCGTCATCAGCAGCTGCTCCGGTTCGAGCGTGGGGGGTGAGCTGGTGAAGGCGGCGACCACGCCGGGGGCGCGGTCGAGGTCGGACGGGTCGGCGAGGGTCACGTCGACCCGGTCGTTGCCGATGCGGGCCTTGAGCTCGGCCGGCGTGCCGTGGGCGACCGAGCGGCCGTGGTCGAGCACGACGATGTCGTCGGCCAGGCGGTCGGCTTCCTCGAGGTACTGCGTGGTGAGGATGAGCGTCGTGCCGTCGCGCACCAGCTCCCGGAGGAGATCCCACAGGTCGCCGCGGCTGCGGGGATCGAGGCCGGTGGTGGGTTCGTCGAGGAAGAGCACCTCGGGGGCGGCGACGAGGCTGGAGGCGAGGTCGAGCCGGCGCCGCATGCCGCCCGAGAAGTGCTTGGCCAGCTTGCCGGCGTCGTCGGCAAGGCGGAATCGTTCGAGCAGCTCGTCGGCCCGGCGCCGGGCGTGGGCCTTGCTGAACCCGTAGAGCCGGCCGACCATCACCAGGTTGGCCCGGGCCGAGAGCAGCCCGTCGACGGTGGCCTCCTGGGCGGTGATGCCGATGCGGCGGCGGACCTGGGCCGGGTGGGTGGCGACGTCGAACCCGGCGACGGTGGCCGAGCCCTCGGTGGGGGTGGAGAGCGTGGTGAGGATGCGGATCGCCGTGGTCTTGCCGGCGCCGTTGTGGCCGAGCAGGCCGAGCACCGACCCGGCGGGGACGGCGAGGTCGAGGTGGCGCAGGGCCCACAGGTCGCCGTAGCGCTTGCTCAGGCCCTGGGCTTCGACGCCGACACCGGACGTCGTAGGGTGGTCCCGTTCGTCGTACATGGTACGAACATTACCAGTACACTGTACGAGTGGCAACCCGACGACCGGTGACAGGACAATCGATGGACGACGCGCACCCCACGGCCCGACAACGGGCGAAGCAGGAGGCCAAGTCGGCCAAGCAGGAGATCAAGGCGGCCGTGAAGGACGCGGTGAAGGACGCCGTGAAGGACGCCAAGCGCGAGGCGGCGGAAGAGGCGGCCCGCCAGGCGGCGGTGCGAGGGGGCAGCCGCGGCGGCGGTCGCGGAGCGGCCCGGTCCTCGAGCGGCTCGTTGCGCGACGTCGTCGACCTCGTGGCCGAGAAGCTCGACGAGAAGATGAACGAGCACGTCGCCCAGCACGAGCGGGCGATGGCCAAGTCCACCCGCGCCGTGGAGCGCTACGAGCTGATCGGCCGTCACCTCGGAGCGCTCGACGTGTGGACCCGGCTCGAGCCAGGGGGCCGCCGCCCGCGCTTCACCCGCGAGGACATCGCCGCCGCGGCCGTGCTGATCGCCGATGCCGAAGGGCTCGAGGCGGCCTCGATGCGCCGGCTCGCCGCCCATCTCGGGGCCGGCACCATGACGCTCTACCACTACGTCCACACCAAGGACGAGCTGCTCTCGCTGGTCTTCGACGCCGTGATGGGCGAACTCGTCGTGCCCGACGACGAGCCGCTGCCCGAGCGCTGGACCGACGCGCTCCGGGTGTTGGCCCACCGGGCCCGCGCCGCGCTGGAGCGCCACCCGTGGATCCTCGACATCACCGACGATCCGCCCATGGGCCCCAACGGGGTGCGCCACTTCGACCAGACCATGCTGGCCGTGAGCGGGCTGAACGTCAGCCTGGCCGAGAAGATCGACATCGTCACCGCGGTCGACGAGTACGTGTTCGGCTACTGCCTGCAGGCCCGCAACAACCTCGAGAGCCCCACGGGCCCGCTGGCCCCGGCCATGAAGCGCTACGTCGAGGGGCTGATCGCCACGGGCGGCTACTCCCAGATCGAGGCCCTCGCCGCCGACGTCGGGCTCGATGCAGCCTGGGCCCAGATCGGTGCGGCCATGCGCGACCCCGGTCGGTTCGACCGCAACCTCACGCGCCTCCTCGACGGCATCGCGGCGTCGTTGGGTCTGGGCGGTGGCTGAGCGCACCGCGCCGCCGGCGTGGGCGGTGGCACTCGCCGCGCTGGTCGCCGGGGCCTGCACCGCCGGGGCCGCCACCGCACCGCCCGGGCCGCCCGGGTCGACGGGGTCGACCGGGACTGCCGGCTCGGGGGCCACGGCGCCTCCGGCCACGGCGCCCCCTGTCACCGCGCCCCCGGCCACCGCGCCCCCGGCCACCGCGCCCCCGGCCACCGCGCCGGCCCGGCCCACCCGCATCTCGGTGTTCGGCGACTCCACCGCGCTCTACACGACCTTCGGCCTCAGCGGCAGCGTGGCCAAGGGCACCCGGGCCGAGGTGGTGGGCGGAGCGGTCGACCTCGGGTGCAGCATCCTTCGCGGCGCCCAGCGCCGCACCTTCCTCGGCGTCGGGCCCAACGCGGCGTCGTGTGACCGGTGGGACGCGGTGTGGTCGGCCGAGCTGGCCGCCCGCCCGGCTGACCTGGCCGTGATCCAGGACGGGCCGTGGGAGGTCACCGAGCAGCTCCTCCCCGGCGACACCGTCTGGCGCACGCTCGGCGATCCCGTGGTCGACCTCGCCCTGCTGGTACGCATGGTCGAGGTCACCGACCTGGTGGCGGCGGCCGGGGCCCGGTCGGTGTGGCTGACCCTGCCGCCGATCGGCCCGGATCTCACCGACCCGGCCCACCCGAAGACGGCCGAGCAGGCCCACGGCGACACCGCCGATCCGGCGCGGCGCCAGCGCTACAACGCCATCCTCGGGAAGCTCACCGGGCTCCGCCCGGACACGGCCCGCGTCGTCGACCTCGGATCGTGGCTGGAGGGCACCGGCGAGGACCTGCGGCTGCGCCCCGATGGCATCCACTTCACCGTGGCCACGGCCGAAGAGGTGTCCGACCGCTTCCTCGTCGATGCGGTCCTCGGCGCCTACGCGCCGCCAGATCGCTGAGACCGGCCCGAGTGACGAGGAACGCGACCGGACAAGCAACCAGTACGCCCGCTACGGCATGATTCCGGCGTGGACGGGGGTCAGGAAAGAGCACCGGCACCTGACCGCCAGCGCACCGGCGCGACCGCGGGTTTGGTGTCGTGGGGTCTGATCATCGTCGGGGTCGCGTGCTTCGGACTGGCGTCGGGCTTCGGTCGAGCGTGGGTGTGGCGGACGGACACCGTCAATGGGAAGGTCGTGATGGCCTCGAGCTGCATCTCGTGGCAATCGCCCTACCGCGATCGATGGCCGGTCCTGGCGCTCGGGTCGATGGCGATCCTCGCCCTGGCCGCCTGGAGTCCGTGGTCCGGGCGCGACAGCCCGACCACGCGTGCTGCCATGCGGAATGCCGGCCGGGCTGTCGCTGTCCTGGCACTGGTCGGCACCGTCGTCGTGTGGTCCAGCTCCGGCGGCGCCCTGGGCCCGAGGGAGCCCGACCTCGCCGCGTCGTGTGGTGCCTCCGTGTGAGGGCGGCGTGGGGAGCGCGAGGTGTCGCCAACGCGACTGACCTCTCGTTGACCCGAGGGCTGTGCCGGCCTAGCGGTCGTTCTTGAGCTGCTTGCGGGCGCGGGCCCGCAAGCTGGCGTCGAGCTCGCGCTTGCGCATGCGGATCGACTTGGGCGTGACCTCGACGCACTCGTCGTCGGCGATGAACTCGATGGCCTGTTCCAGGGTGAAGATGCGCGGGGGCGTGAGCTTCACCGTGGTGTCGGCCGCCGCCGCCCGCATGTTGGTCTGCTGCTTCTCCTTGCAGATGTTCACGTCCATCTCGTCGGTGCGGGAGTTCTCGCCGACGATCATGCCGAGGTACACCTCGTCGCCTGGATTCACGAGCAGCGAGCACCGCTCCTGGAGGTTCTGCATCGAGAACGTGACGGCCACGCCGAGCCGGTCGGCCACCACGGAGCCGGTGCGCCGGTTGCGGAGCTCACCGAACCACGGCTCGTAGCCCTCGGCGATGTGGTTCACCGTTCCGGTGCCCCGGGTCTCGGTGAGGAACTCGGTGCGGAATCCGATCAGGCCTCGGGCTGGCACGACGTAGTCGAGCCGCACCCAGCCGGTGCCGTGGTTGACCATGTTGGCCATGCGGCCCTTCCGACTGGCGAGCAGCTGGGTGACGGCGCCGAGGTGCTCCTCGGGGATGTCGATGGTGACCCGCTCGACGGGCTCGTGGAGCTTGCCGTCGATCTCCTTGGTGACGACCTGGGGCTTGCCCACGGTGAGCTCGAAGCCCTCCCGTCGCATGATCTCCACCAGCACGGCCAGCTGCAGCTCGCCCCGACCCTGCACCTCCCAGGCGTCGGGCCGGTCGGTGGGGAGCACGCGCAGCGACACGTTGCCGATGAGCTCCTGGTCGAGCCGGTTCTTCACGAGGCGGGCGGTGAGCTTGGTGCCCTCCTTCCCGGCCAGCGGTGAGGTGTTGATCCCGATGGTCATCGACAGGTTGGGCTCGTCGACGTGGATCACGGGCAGCGGTCGGGGGTCATCGGCATCGGCCAACGTCTCACCGATGGTGACCTCGTCGAGCCCGGCCACGGCGATGATCTCGCCCGGGCCGACCTCGGTGGCCGGCACCCGCTCCAGCGCCTCGGTGATGTAGAGCTCGCTGAGCTTGACGTTGGTGATCGAGCCGTCGGTGCGGCACCAGGCCACGTTCTGGCCCTTGCGGATGGTGCCGTTGTGGACCCGGCACACGGCCAGCCGGCCGAGGTAGGGCGAGGCGTCGAGGTTGATGACCTGGGCCTGGAGCGGGTGGCCCTCCTCGTAGCGCGGCGCAGGGATGTGGTCGAGCAGCAGCTCGAACAGGGGCTTGAGGTCGCTGCCCTGGACGTCGGGGTCGAGCGACGCCCACCCGGCCTTGGCGTTGGTGTACACGATCGGGAACTCGATGTGGTGGTCGGCCGCCTCGACGTCGAGGAACAGCTCGTACACCTCGTCGACGACCTCGGCGATGCGGGCGTCGGGCCGGTCGACCTTGTTGATGACGAGCACCACCGGCAGGTCGAGGGCCAGGGCCTTGCGCAGCACGAACCGGGTCTGGGGGAGCGGGCCCTCGCTGGCGTCGACGAGCAGGAGCACGCCGTCGACCATCATCAGGGCGCGCTCCACCTCGCCGCCGAAGTCGGCGTGGCCGGGGGTGTCGACGATGTTGATCTTCACGCCGCCGTAGTTGACCGCGGTGTTCTTGGCCAGGATCGTGATGCCCTTCTCCCGCTCGAGGTCCATCGAGTCCATGACCCGGGTCTGGACCTCCTCGTTGGCCCGGAACACCCCGGACTGCCAGAGCATGGCGTCGACCAGCGTGGTCTTGCCGTGGTCGACGTGGGCGATGATGGCGACGTTGCGCAGCCCTGCGGCTTCGGTGGTGGTCATCGCGAGGTGGCCTTCCTGCGGAGGGGACGGGCGCTGCCGTTGCGCTTGGGTGCGGCCCCGGACGAGGACGGTCGGGCGGCCTTGGCCGTGACGGGGCGACCCGTGGCCTTGGTCGACGTGGTGCGGGGGCCGGGCCGGGCGGTGCCGCGCTTCGGCTGGCGCGAGGTCGACGCCGCCCGCTTGGCGGCCGGACCGGTCGGCTTGTGGGCGCCGCTCACGGGCCGGCCGGAGGCGGTGCGGGGCTGGGGCTTGGTCGGCAACGGATCGCGGCCGGTGGCGGTGGTGCGGGTGGCGGCGCGCTCGGCGGCGGCGGTGTCGCGCTTGGCCTTGCGTCGGGCCGCGCCGCTCGGTCGCCGTTGGCCGTCCTCGAGGGGCGGACGCTCGGTGTCGGTGCGGGCCGTCCGGTCGGTGCGGGCCGTCCGGTCGGTGCGCGGCGTCCGGTCGGTGCGGGGCGCTCCCGGGCGGGGAGGACGGGGAGCTCTGCGGTCGGCGTTGCGGCGTTCCAGCGTCCCGACCGCGTCCTCGACCGAGCTCGCCACCGCGGTCGCCCTGGCCGTCGCCCGAGCAACGGGCGCCGGGGCCTCGACCCGCAGCACCTCGGGCGTGGCGTCGGTGAGCCCCGGCTCGTAGCCGAGGGCCTTCTGGAGCCGGCCGACCTCCTTGACCTGGTCCGGGGCGACGAGGCTCACGACCGCGCCGGCGGCACCGGCACGGGCAGTGCGGCCGGAGCGGTGGACGTAGTCCTTGTGGTCGGCCGGCGGGTCGTAGTGCACCACGCAGGCCACGCCGTCGACGTGGATGCCGCGGGCGGCGACGTCGGTGGCCACGAGGGCCTGCACCTCGCCCTTGTGGAAGGAGCGCAGCGCCTTCTCGCGGGCCACCTGGGACCGGTCGCCGTGGATGGCGGCACCGCGGATGCCGCGCTGGTCGAGGAGCTTGAGCACGCGGTCGGCGCCGCGCTTGGTGCGGCAGAACACCACGGTGGGCCCGGCGGTGCTGATGATCTCGCTGGTGAGGCGGAGGCGGTCGGTGCGCTCGGCCGACCAGAAGAAGTGGTCGGCCTTCGACATGGCGTCCTGCTCACCGTGGGCCGGGCCGATCTCGTGGCGGACCGGCTCGTGCTGGTAGCCGCGGATCAGCGCGTCGACGTCGCCGTCGAGGGTGGCGGAGAACAGCAGGGTCTGGCGCCGGGAGGTGCACTGGTCGAGCAGGCGCTTGACCTCGGGCAGGAACCCCATGTCGGCCATCCGGTCGGCCTCGTCGATCACGACCAGCTCCACGTCGCGCAGGTCGACGTGCCGGCGGCCGATCAGGTCGGCCAGGCGGCCGGGACAGGCCACGGCGATGTCGACGCCGCGGGCCAGGGCCTTGGTCTGGCGCTCGAAGCCGACGCCACCGTAGAACGCCTCGACCCACGGGCCCTTGGGCTTGGCCAGGAGCTGCAGTTCGCGGCACACCTGGGACGCGAGCTCGCGGGTGGGGACGAGGACGAGGGCGCGGGGGCGCTTCGGGTGGGCCCGCTCGATGCCGAGCACGAGGGGGATGCCGAAGGCGATGGTCTTGCCGGATCCGGTGGGGGCACGGCCGCAGATGTCGCGGCCGGCCAGCGCGTCGGGGATGGTGGCGGCCTGGATGGGGAAGGGATCGGTGACGCCACGTTGGTGCATGGCCTCGGCCATGCGGGCAGGGACGCCGAGGTCGGTGAAGGAAGGCACGAAGAGCTCCGGGTGGCCGCGCGGCGCGGCCGGCAGGGGGTCGGATGGATCGGCGACAAGAGGCGGGTCACCGTGTGAGGGGATCGACCCGGCGCAGGCACCGGAACCATCCGGGGGGCGGGGAGCACCTGCTCCCGATCCCCGGCTCGCCGCTCAACGCATGCCTCTTCGCGCTGATCAGGCCGATCTGGACCGTGACACCCTAGCGGTTGACGTGCCGAAAACGCGAATCGTTGTGCCTCACGCCGGCGGAGAGAGCGGCTGCACCAGCGGTCGGGCCGGCACCAGCAGCCGGCGCGCCCGCTCGACCTCACGGCGCTGGCCTCGGCGCACCGCCAGCGTCGTGAAGTCGAGCACACCGGCGGCCACGCCCAGCACGGCATCGCCCGTCCCCGCCAGCACGACCGCGGCTCCGGGCTCGGAGGCGGGGCCGGCGCCCACCTCCACCGTGCCGCCCCCCGCGCGCACGTGCAGGACGCCGCCCTCGACCTCGAGATCGAGGGCGATGTCCGGGCCGGCGTCCCGCCGGGCCGGGATGAGCGACCGGAGCCCCACCACGAGCCAGTGGGGTCGGAACTGGTCCGTCGACGCCCGCTCGAGGAGGCCGGGGCCACCCCAACGGGCCAGGGCGAGCACCGCCGGTTCGAGGTCCTGGCCGCGATCGGTCAGTGCGTAGACCCCTCCCCGCGCCGGTCCGGCGCGGGTCACGACCCCCGCCGCCTCGAGCTGGTGGAGGCGGTCGGCCAAGAGGTTGGTGGCGATGCCGGGGAGGCCGTCGAGCAGCTCGCCGTACCGGCGCGGTGCCACCAGGAGCTCGCGCACGATGAGCAGGGTCCAACGGTCCCCGACCACATCGAGGGCCCGGGCGAGGCCGCAGTAGTGGTCGTAGGGGCGCATGCCCGCATCCTACACGGGTCGGTCCCGGTCACTTGAGAAAGTCAAGTGAGCGTGACACACTGGGCCGATGCACGTCAACGCCTACGGTCCGACCGATCCGTCCGCCACCTTCGTCCTGCTGCACGGCTTCCCCGGTGGCGCCGACGACTGGCGCCCCGTGGCCGAAGCCTTGGCCGAGGGCGGATCCCGAGTCCTCGTGCCCGATCTCCTGGGCTTCGGAGCCAGCCCTCGGCCCGGCTCCTTCGAGGGGCTGTGGACGGGCGCGCAGGCCGATGCCGTGGCGGCGGCGCTCGACGCCGGCGGGGTGCGGTCGGCGGTCGTGGTCGGGCACGACTACGGCGGGCCGGTCGCCGTCACCCTGGCCGACCGCCGCCCCGATCTCGTCGGCGCGTTGGTCCTGGCCAACACCAACATCTTCCCGGACACGCCGGTGACCCTGCCGCTCAGCCTGGTCCGACTGCCCCTGCTGGGCTGGGTGGCCGAGCGGTTGCTGTTCTCCGCGCCGTCGCTGGCGATGCTGGCTGGACGTCTCGCCGTTTCACCGGACGTGCGGCTGCACGCCAACGACCGCTCGGAGGCCAGGTCGATCAGGATCCTCTTCGCCGGCGTGCTCCGCCAGCTGGCCGACCTCTACACGCCGATCCTCGAGGCCGCCGGACGCCTCGCCGTCCCGACCCTGGTGCTGTGGGGCGCCGGTGATCCGTTCTTCGACGTGACCCAGGGCCGCCGGACGGCGGACGTGCTCGGCGCGCGGTTCGAACTGCTCGACGGTGTCGGCCACCTCCCGCCGGCGGAGGCGCCCGACCGAGTGGCAGCGTTGCTCACCGGCTGGAGGGACGAGATCGCGGCCGGGGATCCGTCGGCGCCAGTCGGACCTGATCAGGTCGCGAGCTCGTAGACGGTCATGGCCTCGGCGGGATCGTCGACGCGCAGGAGGAGCCCGTAGGCGGTGTGGGCGCGGTCGAGCTCGGCTCGGCGGTCGGGCGCGAGGGCCCGGCGGTCGACGACGACCCAGCCCACCCCGCGGGCGCGCAGGGCGGCGAGACCGTCGGCGTCGGGGAAGGTCTGCATCGCGGCCTCGAGCCGCTCGTAGTCCGCGGGGAACAGCCCGGAGTAGCCGTTGACGAGCGGGTGGCCGTGGTCGAGCCCTTGGAGCATCCACCGCGCCGTCGGTTCGTAGTCCTCCACGTCGCCGGAGGCCGGGAAGGGCACCATGGCCACGGCGTCGGCCGTGTCCCGATGGTGGTCGCGGAGGTAGCCGATCCACGCTGCGTCGCTCGACGGCACGTCGACCACCCGGCCGGTCGGGAGCGCCGTCTCCACCAGCGACAGCGCCACCACGCCGACGACGACGGCCCGCAGGCCGGACGGCCCACGGCGCCACTCGCGGTCGATGGCCGGGGCGGCGAGGCCGACCAGGAACACCTGGGTGAGCGCGCCGAAGCGGAAGGGGCTGCGCAGGCTGGCGAAGCCCGGGACGTGGTCCCGCAGCAGGGCGTAGAGGTTCACCCCGCCGATGCCCAGGTGCGACCCGAAGCTCAGCGCGAACGCGGCGAGGGCCCCGGCCCCGAGGAACGCGCCGGCCCGGCGCCGCCCGGCGTCGCGGGCCAGCAGGACGGCGCCGTAGCCGGCCCCGAGCAACACGACCGTGCCGGGCCAGAGGGCGTGGACGTCGGGATCGCCGAGGCGGGTCGACGGCATCGGCGAGAGGCCGGGTCGGTCGACGTCGAGGTGCAGCCAGTTGCCGGCGTCGGCGCTCTGCTGCTCGAGGAGGCGATCGGAGCGCCGGTAGCCGTCGGTGACCTGCTTCTGGGTGAGGAGGAAGGGCAGGGTGGTGACGGCGAACACCACGGCGCCGACGGCCAGGCCGACGACGCGGTCACGGGTGAGGAGGCGGCGGCTGAGCAAGGCGAGGGCGGCCAGCGGCACCACCACGCCGGCGAAGAGCCCGTAGTAGCCGCAGGTGAGGAAGGTCGCGGCGAACCAGGCGCCGGCGGCGACGCCGTCACGGCGCCGCCCGTCCTCCGCCCACGCCAGCACGGCGTCGGCCAGGAAGAACAGGGGGAACACGGCCACGAGCTGGAGCACCCCCAGCTCGTCGGCCACGAAGGGCAGGCCCTGGGCCATGAGGCCGGTGAGCATCGCCGGGACGGGTCCGGCGCCGAGCCGGCGGGCCAGGCGGGCCCCACCGAGGCCGTTGAGCACGACCATCAGGAGGACGACCAGGTTGTAGGCCAGCGTCGCGTTCCCGGTGACGGCGGCGAGGGGGGCGGCGACGAGGCCGGTGAGGGGCTGGGCCTCGGACAGGGCGAAGGCCCCGGGGGTGGGGTGGAAGATGGGGGCGTCCCAGTAGCCGGCGAGCAGGTGCCCGAGCCGGTCCTGGTTCCAGCGCAGCGTCCACAGGTTGAACCACGGCACGGTGGCCACGGGTTCGATGCCGGCGGGGAGGGCCGAGGGGAGGTGCAGCACCGTCGGCCAGGTGAGGCCCACGGCGGCGACCAGGTGGGCGGGAGCGACCTGACGCGGCGTCACGGATCGGTTTAGGTCCGGCACATGCCCCCCCATCTAGCGTCGGGCCGATGCTCGGCGAGGAGGAGGCGCAACCGCACGCGGGAACGGGGTCGCCGCTGCGGATCGCGCTCCTCGGCTACCGGAGCGACCCCCGGTCTGGCGGGCAGGGCGTGTACCTGCGCCACCTGAGCCGCGAGGTGGCGGCGCTCGGCCACCGGGTCACGGTGCTCTCCGGCCCGCCGTACCCCGCCCTCGACGAGGGGGTGGCCCTCGTCGAGCTGCCGAGCCTCGACCTGTACCGGGAGGGGGGTCCCTTCCGCAACCGGTCGTGGGCGGCGATCCGCACCTGGCCCGACGTGGTCGAGTTCGCCACCATGTTCGCCGGGCAGTTCCCCGAGCAGCGGACCTTCTCCCTGCGGGCGGCCCGGTGGCTGCGGGCCCATCGGCGCCACATCGACATCGTGCACGACAACCAGTGCCTCGGGGTGGGCCTCGAACACCTCCGGCGGGAGGGGTGGCCGGTGGTCGCCACCATCCACCATCCCCTCACGGTGGACCTCCGCGTCGCCCTCGACCACATCGACGACCCGCGGTGGATCCGGTCGATCACCCGGTGGTACGGGTTCCTCCCGATGCAGGCCCGTGTGGCCTCGTCGCTGTCGCGGGTGCTCACGGTGTCGCACGCGTCGCGGGCCGACATCATCGAGCAGATGGGGGTGGCGCCGGCATCGGTGTCGGTCGTGCCCGTCGGTACCGATCCCGCCCGGTTCCGGCCCCGACCCGAGGTGGCGCGGGTGCCCGGGCGCATCATGACCACGGCCAGCGCCGACGTTCCCCTCAAGGGGCTGGTGCACCTGCTGGAGGCCGTGGCCAAGCTGCGCACGGAGCGCTCCGACGCGCACCTGCTGGTGGTGGCCCGGGCCCAGCCGGCCGGGCCCGTGGCCGACGCCATGGAGCGGTTCGACCTGCACGGTGCCGTGGCGTTCGTGTCCGACCTCACCGACGAGCAGCTCGTGCGGGCCTACGCCGAGGCCGAGGTGGCGGTGGTGCCCTCGCTCTACGAGGGGTTCGGCCTCCCCGCCGTGGAGGCGATGGCCTGCGGTGTCCCGGTGGTGGCCACCACGGGCGGGGCGCTCCCCGAGGTGGTCGGGGCGGACGGGGTCGCCGGCCTGCTGGTGCCGCCGGCCGACGCCGGCGCGCTGGCCCAGGCCATCGGGACCGTGCTCGACGATCCGGAGCTGGCCCGTCGGCTGGGGGTGCAGGGGCGCCAGCGCGTGCTCGACCGCTTCACCTGGCGGCGGTGCGCCGAGGCCACGGTGGCGCACTACCGCGACGTGCTCGGGTCCTGACCGCGGCCGGTGGTCCCGGCTCACGGGTCGAGCGTGGGGACGGCCTGGGGTGACGGGATCTGGGGGAGCGGTCCCTTGTTGATGGCGGCGCTGACCTTCTCGACCTGGACCTTGGTGTCGGGCAGCGACGGCACGCTCGGGTCGGGCGGCGTGGCGAGGTCGAAGGCGACCGTGAGGTCGGCCATCGTCTCCCGGCGCCAGGCCGACAGGTTCGGCACCTCGACCCCGAAGCGGGTCTCGAGGAACCGCAGGACCGACGTGTGGTCGAAGGTCTGGCTGGCCACCCGGCCCTTGTCGCTGCGGGCCCGCGCGAACGGCGAGACGATGATGGTCGGGATGCGCCCGCCGCACCCGATGGGCTCGGGCTCGGTGCCGCCCGGGATCGTCACCCACTCGTCGGGGGTCCCCGGGGCGGGCACCGGTGGGGGGACGTGGTCGAAGGCGCCGTCGGTCTCGTCGTAGGTGAGGATGAACGCCGTCTTGGCCCACACCTTCGGGTTGGCCAGCAGCGCACCGAGGAAGCCGGCGGTGTAGTCCTCGCCGAGGGCGGGCGCCCAGATGGGGTGCTCGCTCTTGGCCTCCGGCGCCACGATCCAGCTCACCTGCGGGAGGTTGCCGGACGCGACGTCGGCGGTGAAGTCGGCGAGCGTGCGGTTGGCGATGGCGTTGTCGTACAGGGGATCCCCCGGCTTGGCGTCGAGGTAGCGCTGGTAGTACTTCACGACGTTGTCGTCGTAGTCGTCCTGCTCGTGGTAGATCCGCCAGGAGACGCCGGCCTTCTGGAGACGCTCGGGGTAGGTGTCCCAGCGGAACCCCTTGCCGTTGTTGTCGACGACGGGGCCGCCGCCCGTGCCCCGCGGGTCGATCGTGCCGGTCATCGCCATGTGCCGGTTGGGGAGCGTCGGGCCCATGACCGAGCAGAAGAATCGGTCGCAGAGGGTGAAGTGGTCGGCGAGGGCCCAGTAGTAGGGGATGTCGACCCGCCGGTAGTAGGGCAGCGCCCGGGGGCCGTTGACCTTGGCGAAGCCGTCGAGCTTCCCGCCGTTCCAGCTGGCGTGCATGCCCTGCCACAGGTGGTTGCTCCCGCCCAGGGCCTGCCCGGCGCTGTCGAGGCTGCGCACGTGGAAGGGCAGGATGTAGCCGTCCGGGTGCTGGTCGGTGGGCTGGTACCAGAGGGGCTTGCCGTTGGCCTGGATCAGCACGTCGGGGTCGGCGAAGCCGCGGACGCCGGGGCGGGTGCCGAAGTACATGTCGAAGGAGCGGTTCTCCTGCATGAGGATCACGACGTGCTCGATGTCGGTCAGCTTCCACGCCCCGGCCCCTGCGCCGGTCCCGGGCGTCGACGCCGCCGCCGTGGTCCCGGCCGCGGCCCCACCGGGCCCCGATCCCGAGCCGCTCGACGAGCACCCGGCCAGGAGCCAGCCGCCGGCCAGCGCCGCCGCACCACCCAGGACGTCACGACGGGAAGGTTGCGCCATCCCCGCAGGGTAGAACGTGCCGGGGGAGCCCTACGGGACGGTGACCCGCACGTCGGTGAAGCCGGCGTGGCCGTCGGAGAGCAGGGCGATCCGCCCGGCGCCGAAGGTGCCGTCGCTGGCGTTGGCGGCAGTGGCCCCGGCGACGGAGCACGACAGCGAGGAGCCGGAGGCCCGGAACGTCATGTCGTAGAACGTGCTGGCGGTGAAGGCGTGGCCGACCGACGCGAGGACCGTGGCCGAGCCGTTCTGGAACCGGCCGACGAGCAACTGGTGGTTCGGCAGGTCGACCTTGCAGAACAGGTAGTTGTCGGCGTCCTGGTAGCGCAGGCCGAGCCCGGCCCGGATCACCGCGGGGTCCATCTTGAACCGGGCGCGGACGGTGACGTCGCCCCAGGCCGCGCCGGCCGACGCCCGGCTCTCACCGGTGCCGGTGGCGCCGTAGAAGGGGCCGTCGGCGGTGTTCATCACCGACCAGCTGCCGGAATCGGTGGTCCAGCGGCCGGCGCCGCCGGAGAAGTCGTCGAAGAACACCTCCCCGGCGACGGTGGTGGGGGTCGTGGTGGTCGGGGCCGGCGTGGTGGTCGTCGGTGCCACCTTGGTGGTGGACGTCGTGGCCGGGCCGGCCTTGGCGGTCGTGGTCGTCACGCTCGGGCCCGGGGGCAGGCTGGTGCTGCCCGGCGGCGCCGGCGCGGTGCTGGTCGTGGTCCCGGGTTCACCGGCCGTGGAGGTGGGGCCGTCGGTGGCGGCCGGGCCGGTGGCCGTGGTCGTCGGGCTGGTCGAGCCCCCGGTGGTGGGCGCCGATGTCGGGGGAGCGTGGGTGGTGTCGACCAGCTCGTCGCCGCCCCGCCGGGTGGCCGAGAACAGGAGGAGCAGGGCGGCGACGACGGCCGCACCGGCGAGGACCCACTGCGGGCCGCCCCACGCCGGGGCGCGGCGAGTGGCCTGCAGGTCGGCCAGGGTGGTGTGGGCCAGTCGCGGAGGGACGGGCTCCCGCTCGAGGTCGGTGAGGTAGGCGTCGAGCCGCTCGGTGAGCGGGTCGGGGCCGGCGCCGGGATGGGACGGTTCAGGCATCGCCCAACTCCTTCCTGAGGGTGGCCAGCGCCCGCTGCACGTGGGTACGCACGGTGCCGGCCCGGCAGCCCATCACGGCCGCCGTCTGCTCGATCGAGTAGCCGTGGTGGTAGTGGAGCACGATGGCGGCCCGCTGCTTGGGCGGGAGCTTGCGGTAGGCCCGATCGAGGTCGGGGTCGTGCACGGCGCGTCCGGCCGAGGCGGCGGCGCCGACGGGCTGACCCGGGAGCCGCCCGGCATCGGCGGCCACCGGATCGGTGGTGTCCCACGGTGCGGAGCGGTCCAGCCGGCGCTTGCGGCGGAAGCAGTGGTGGAGGCAGATCTTGGTGAGCCAGGCCGAGCGCTTCGACTCGTCGCGCACGCTCGACCACGCCTTCCACGCCCGCCACATCGTCTCCTGGACGGCGTCCTCGGCCTCGGCCCGGTCGTGGAGCACCGACAGGGCGAGGTGGTAGAGCCGGGTTTTCTCGCGGGCGAACACGGCGTCGAAGGCCGCCTCCGGGGGGAGCGCGGCGTAGGCCAGCTCGAGCGGGAGGGGGACCGGGGCCGGGTCGTGCATCGCGGGGACGGGCCACACCCGGGCCGCCCGGGTGGAGGTGGTCAGGCTAGGGCACCTCGCGGTCGCAGTGGGCATGGCATCCTCCGAGGACGGGACGGGAGCGGTGCCGGACCCGTCGCCCTTCTGAGTCCCGGGCCGTCCGAATCGACGTACACGGATCGTCCGGGCCGATGTGGACGCGGCGGCGGCCTGGCGCGTGTACCCCACCGTGCTGCCGATGGCCGACGAGACTGGGCGGGTGGAGACGACCGTCCACGACCACTTCCCCGCCTTCTTCGCCGCCGAGTACCCGGGCGTGGTGCGCCTCGTCCGGGCGCTGACGGGGAGTCGGCCGGTGGCCGAGGACGTGGCCCAGGAGGCCTTCGCCGCCGCCCATGACCGCTGGGACCGCGTCGCCGGGTTCGACCGGCCGGACCTGTGGGTGCGCCGGGTGGCGCTGAACCGGGCCATCGGCGTCCATCGCCGCCGCCGGTCCGAGGCACGGGCCCTGGAACGCCTGCAGCGGGCGGGGATGCCGATGGTCGTGCCCGTGGCCCCGCAGGAGCCCGACGCCCGGGTGTGGGCCGCGGTGCAGGCCCTGCCCCGCCGGCAACGCCAGCTCGTGGCCCTCGTCTACGTCGAGGACCGGGCCATCGAGGACGCCGCCGCGATCCTCGGGCTGTCGGCGTCGACCGCCCGCACCCACCTCCACCGGGCCCGGGCGGCCCTCGCCGCCGCGCTGGGCCCACCCACCGACGAGGAACGACGATGACGACCCCCGACCCTGCCACCGCTGACGACCTCGACGCCACCGTGCGGGCCGCCCTCGCCCGCCACGCCGGCGGTCCCGTCGACGCGGGACCGGCCGCCCTGGGCGCGGTGGCGCAGCGCAGCGCCCGCCGGCGGTCCCGCCGCCGGGCGGTGGCCGCCGGGCTCGGCGCCGCGTCGCTCCTGATCGGCGGCGCCGCCCTCGCCGCCCGGGGCGGTGCCGGCGCGCCCCCCACGGTGGAGGCCGGGGTGGCCGACGGGTCGGGCCCGTCGGATCCGCGCCCCGGGGGATCCGAGGCGGCCGCCCCCGCCGAGTCGAGCACCACCGCGCCGGCCGCCACCGTCCCGGAACGCCGGCCCGACGATCCCGAACCGTCGACCTCGCTGCCGGCGACCTTGCCCACGCCGCCGCCGTCGACGGTGCCCCCCACGAAGCCCCCGACCACCACGACGACCCGGCCTCGGACGACGACGACCACGGCCGGCCCCACGACGACCACCACCACGTGGCCCTTCCCGCCCGACGGCCCGTCCACGGACCTCGCCGCCGCCAAGGCGCTCTGGGACGCGTCGAAGCCGGCGCGGTACTCCTACTACATCCGCAGGACCTGCTTCTGCGCCCCGGACTACGTGCGGCCGCTCCACGTGTTCGTCGACGGCGCCACGGTTCGGGTGACCGACGGCGAGTCGGAAGCCACGGTCTCGCCGGACGTGGCCAAGGGGTTGACGATGGACGAGCTCTA
Source organism: Actinomycetes bacterium (assembly GCA_029782025.1). Lineage (GTDB taxonomy): Bacteria > Actinomycetota > Acidimicrobiia > Acidimicrobiales > Acidimicrobilacustridaceae > JAKOVR01. The sequence goes on from JAKOVR010000052.1 coordinate 56,187, forward strand.
CGCCGAGGCGTCGGCCATCGGCCCGGGCGGTCGGATCGTGGCGCTCCAGATCGAGACGACGGGGCCGGCGGCGGGCCGCATCGTCCGGATCGAGCTCGACCCGATCGTCCAGGCCATCGACGACGAGATCGGTTACGAGGTGGCGTCGTTCACCGTGGGGTGACGCTCAGTCGTCCTCGGCGTGGGTGACCGGGTCCTCGCCCATCCAGGCCCGCAGCGTGTTCTTGAGCTTGGTCTGCTGGATGAAGATGTCGTGCTCGGCCGGCGAGGGGCCACCGGCCTGGGGTGACTTGAAGTAGAAGCTGAGCCACTCCTGCACCCCGCTCTGGCCCGCCCGGGCGGCGAGGTCCATGAACAGGGCCAGGTCGAGCACGATCGGGGCGGCGAGGATCGAGTCGCGGCAGAGGAAGTTCACCTTGATCTGCATCGGGTAGCCCATCCACCCGAAGATGTCGATGTTGTCCCAGCCCTCCTTGTTGTCTCCCCGGGGCGGGTAATAGTTGATCCGCACCACGTGGTCGATGTTGCCGTAGAGGTCGCCGTAGACCTCGGGCTGGAGGATGGTGTCGAGCACGCCGAGCTTGGAGACCTCCTTCGTCTTGAAGTTCTCCGGGTCGTCGAGGACCTCGCCGTCGCGGTTGCCGAGGATGTTGGTCGAGTACCAGCCCCGCAGGCCGAGCATCCGCGACTTGAGCCCGGGGGCCAGGATCGTCTTCATGAGGGTCTGGCCCGTCTTGAAGTCCTTGCCGGCGATCGGCACGCCGCGGGTGGCGGCCAGCTCGCGCATCGCCGGGATGTCGACCGACAGGTTCGGTGCGCCGTTGGCGAAGGGCACCCCCGACACCAGCGCGGCGTAGGCGTAGATCTGCGAGGGGGAGATGTTGGGGTCGTCGTCGCGCAGGCCCTGCTCGAAGGCGGCGACGCTGAGGTGCACGTCGGACACCTCCTGGTAGGCCTCGGTGGAGCCGCACCACACCATGACGAGGCGGTCGCACTCGTTCTCGGTCCGGAAGCGCTCGATGTCGGCGATCAGCGCCTCGGCCTGCGCCCACTTCCCGGCCGCGGTCTTGACCCGCGTGCCGTCCAGGCGCTTCACCCAGGTCTGGTCGAACACCGCGTCCATGGCGGTGACGCCTTCGAGCTCCCCGCTGATCGGCCCGAGGTCGCGCTCCTCGAGGACGCCGGCGGTGCGCGCGGCCTCCAGCGCGTTGGCGGAGATCGGATCCCAGCCTCCGAACACGAGCTGGTCGAGCCCGGCGATCGGGACGAAGTCGCGGATGAGCGGGTTGCGGCCCTCGTGGCGCTCCCCGAGCCGGATGTGGGCGAGCTGGGACAGCGAGCCGACCGGGACGGTGAGGCCGCGGCGGGCCGAGAGCACGCCGGCGATGAAGGTCGAGGCCACGGCGCCGAGGCCGGGGGTGAGGACGCCGAGGCGGCCGGTGGCGGGGGCGATGGGGCGGGGTTCAGCCATGCCCGGCAATCTAAGCGATCCTGAACGGAAGCGCAGTAAAGTGAAGCAAGACTTAACGAAAGGCGCGGCGGGTGGCCCTCCCCGACATCACGGTGCAGCAGCTCGAGTACCTCGACGCCGTCGAGCGCTCGCCCACGTGGGCGGCAGCCGCGGCCTCGTTGGGCGTGAGCCCGTCGGCCCTGAGCCAGGGGCTGGCCGAGCTCGAGCGGCGGGTGGGGGTGCGCCTGTTCGACCGGGCCGGGCGGCGGCGGGTGCCCACGGCCGAGCACGCCGTCGTGCTGGCCCACGCCCGGCGGGTGCTGGCCCAGACCAGCGACCTGGTGGCCTGGGCCGGCGAGGCCAGGGCCGGCCGGCGGGGGCGGGTGCGCGTCGGGATGATCGACGCCGCCGCCGTCGATCGCTTCCCGGAGGAGTTGCGGCGCTTCCGAGCCGAGCGGCCGGGCCTCGACTTCCACCTGACCGTGGCCCCTTCCGGCGAGCTGCTCGGGCTGCTGGCCGACGGTCGGCTCGACCTCGCCGTGTGCGTGGCGCCGCCGGCGCCCGTCGCCGGGCTGGTCACCGAGGCGGTGGCCGACGAGCCGCTGCGCCTCTACGCCCCCGACGGCGCCCGGGCCGGCGATCCGCACCGCTGGGGGCCGTGGGTCACCTTCCCGGCCGGGTCGCACTCCCGGGCGGCCATCGCCGCGGCCGTCCGGGGCGCCGGGGCCAGGTTCGAGGTGGTGGCCGAGAGCCACCAGCCAGAGGTGCTCCGGGAGATGGTGCGGTTGGGGATGGGCTGGACGGTGCTGCCCCCGACCCAGGCCGAGCGCCCGCCGGCACCCCTCGTGCCGGCCCGGCGGGCCCCGCTCCTGGTCCGGCGCCTGGTGGTCGCCACGCGGCGCGACGGGCTGCCCAACCCGGCCGGCGAGCAGCTGATCGCGCTGCTCAGGCGCAGCGGGTGAGCCGCACCCGGTCGCCGCCCGGGCTCTCGATCTTGCCCTTGCCGTCGGTGGTGGCCCAGGTGGTGAGGTCGCGCAGGAAGCTGCGGCGGGCGGCGTCGGTGTCCCACACCCAGTCGACGCGGATGCAGGTCTTGCTGCCCTCGGTGTAGGTGACGTAGCGGTCGCCCCCCCAGCCGTCGGGGGTGTCGATGGCCGTCAGGCCGCCGCCGAGCATGTCGGTGAGCTGCTGCTCGTCCATGGTGCTCGGGTCGATCTGGCCGTCGAGCAGCTGGCCGAGGAGGTCGCCGAGGTTGTCGACCCCGCCACCGGTGTGGAGCATCACACCGGTGAGGTACTCCCCGAGCACGCCGTCGCCGGTGGCGGTGCCGGGCACGTCGGGCGGGGCCACCTCCTTCGCCCCCTCCCGGGCCGTGTACTTCTCGGGGTGGAGGATCTGCTCGGCGGTGGTGGGGAGGTCGCCGAAGGCCCGGTCGACGGCGGCGTTGCCGCCATTGCGCTCGATGGCCCGTACGAACGGCTCCCCGAGGGTGTAGGGGGCCTCCTGGATGAGGGCGAGGGTGAGCGACCCGCTCATGAGCGCCCCCATCTGCTCGAGCCCGAGCTGGAGCATCTCGGACTGGAGCGTCTGCTGGTCGTCGGCATCGAGCTGGGCCACGTAGTCGTTCTCGATGCGCTTGGCGTTGCCCTCCACCAGGGCGAGGTAGGCCCATTCCGATCCGTCGGTCCGCTGGTCGATGTCGGGTCGCTGCAGGTCGAGTTGCTGGTCGTCGAGGGCGTGGGTGAGCTCGTGGACCACGACCTCCCGCCAGAACGGCGTGATGCGCTCGCCCCGGACCACCAGCACGTCGGTGGCCGGGTCGTAGAACCCGAGCACGCCGTCGCCGAGGAGGGAGAGTTGCGCCTCGGTGGGGTCGACGTCGGGGCCGACGATGCCGAGGGCCTTGTAGACCCGGCCCTTTCGAGCGAGGTCGTCCTTCTCCTTCTCGAACTCGGTGCGCACCCTCGCCTTGAAGTCGGCGGCCGACAGCACCTGGACGTCGACGTCGTTCTTGAACGAGAGGCCGCGGCGCTCGGCCACGAACCGCTGCAGCTCCAGCACCTCGGCCTTGATCTCCTCCGGCGTGGCCTTGGGGCCCGACGGCGCGCTGGGCGTGGGCAGGCCGGGGATGGTGAGCCCCGGATTGCGGGTGGAGGGTGCCGTGCGCCGGGTGCTCGACGTGGTGCCGGCTTGCCCGCCGCTGCCCTTGCCGGCGGAGGTGGACGGGGACGCGGCCACCGGCGTGTCGGGCGATCGGCCCAGCGCGATGGCCGTGGCGGCGAGCGCGAGGACGAGCAGGGCGGCCACGGCGACGAGGCCGGCGGTCCGACCGGGCCGGGCGGGGGGTGGCGCGGCGAAGGGTGCGGCGGGCACGGCGGCCGGTGGCACGGGGGAGGGTGCCGGTGCGACGGGCCGCGGCGCGGGGCGCGGGGGCGGGTCCGGCCATCGCACGGGGTAGTCGGCGATCGGGGGTGCCGGCGGGGGCGTGTCGGGCCACGTGGGGTCGCTCACCGGTGTCGACCCTACCGGTAGCGTGCGCCGCATGGACTTCAGGGGAACGTCGCTGCTCGAGCTGTCGGCCCGCGTGCAGGCCCGCGAGGTGTCCGCCCGGGAGCTCGTCGGGCACGCCCTGGCCCAGATCGAGCGCCACGATGGGGCCATCAACGCCTTCGTCGCCGTCGACGGTGACCGGGCCCTGGCCGACGCCGACCTCATCGACCGGCGCATCGCCGCCGGGGCCGAGGTCGGTCCGCTGGCCGGGATACCCATCGGGGTCAAGGACCTCGAGGACGCCGCCGGCTTCGTCACGACCTACGGGTCGGCCCTGCACGTCGACGACGCGCCGGCGCAGGCCGACGCCACCGTCGTGGCCCGGCTCCGGACCGCCGGCTGCGTGGTGCTGGGCAAGACCAACACCCCCGAGCACGGCTGGACGTCCGACACCACCAGCCCCGCCTTCGGGGCCACCCGGAACCCGATCGACCTCGAGCGCTCGGCCGGGGGATCGTCCGGGGGCAGCGCGGCCGCCCTGGCCGCGGGCATGGTGCCGCTGGCCACCGGGTCCGACGGGGGCGGCTCGATCCGCATCCCTTCGGCGCTGTGCGGTCTGCCCGGCTTCATGCCCAGCCACGGCCGCGTCCCCAACGGGGGTACCACCCGCGGCCCCGGTTCGGGCGTCATGGGGGTGAAGGGGCCGATGGCCGGCCGGATGCGCGACGTCGCCTACGCCCTCGACGTCGTCCTCGGGCCCGACCCGCTCGACCCGTACTCGGTACCCACCCACGACGCCCCCTGGTTCCCCGACGTGGCCGGCTACGTGGCGCCGCCCCGCCGGGTGCTGTGGTCGACCATGGGGTACGACGTCGACACCGAGGTGCGGTCGATCTGTGACGCGGCGCTCCGTCGCATCGAGGGGGCCGGGGTCGAGGTCGTCCCGGTCGAGCAGGTGCTCACCGATGACCCGGTGTGGACGTTCCTGCAGCTCTGGTCGGTGTACCGGGCCCGGGCCCAGGGCCACCTCCGGGACACGCCCGACTGGGAACGCATCGACCCGGGTCTGCGGGGCCAGATCGACTTCGCCGCCCACGTCGACGCCCCGGCGTTCGCCTCGGCCCTGGACGCCTGCTATCGGTACAACGCCGAGTTCGAAGCCTGCTTCGACGCCCACGGCGCCGACCTGCTCCTCACCCCCACCGTGGCCGGGCAGACCGGCCTCGTGGGCCGGCCGGGCACCATCGACGGCGAGGAGCGGCTCGACTGGGTGCGCTACACCTACCCGTGCAACCTCACCCGGCGCCCCGCCGGCACGGTCCCGGCCGGGCGCACCGCCGACGGGATGCCCGTCGGACTCCAGGTCGTGGGCCGGCGCCTCGACGACCGCACGGTGCTGCGGGCGCTCACGGCCATCGAGGACGTGCTCGGCTGAGTCCGCTCAGCTGAGCGGGTCGAGCGACCACCGGCCCTTGCCGCCCCGCTTGGCGCGGTAGAGCGCGGCGTCGGCCACCTCGAGGAGCACGCCGGGAGTGACCCTCGGGCTGGCGGTGACGGCGATCCCGATCGACGCACCGATCGCCACCACCGGCCCCGTGGACAGCGCGATCGGTTCGCCCAACGTCGCCAGGAGGCGGTCGGCCAGCCGGGCGGCGTCGGCGTCGGGGAGGCCGGTGCAGAGCACGGCGAACTCGTCGCCGCCGAGCCGGGCCAGCAGGTCGCCGGGCCGGAGCTCGGCACCGATGCGGGCGGTCACCGCCCGCAGCACCTCGTCGCCGGCGGCGTGGCCGTGGGTGTCGTTCACCGGCTTGAACAGGTCGAGGTCGAGGTACAGCAGGGCCACCGGCCAGCGCGTCGCCCGGTCGCCGATGGTGGCGTCGAGGTCGGTCAGGAACCGCCCCCGGTTGGCCACGCCGGTGAGGGGGTCGTGGTTGGCGGCGTGGTGCAGCAGCTGCTCGGAGTGGGTGCGCTCGAAGGCCAGCCCGACGAGGCGCCGGGCCCGCTCGAGCGCGGCGTGGTGGCTGACGAAGGGGTCGCCGACGGGCTGGCGCCACACGATGAGGCAGGCCAGCTCGGCCCCGTCGGGGGGGACGGGCACGGGGAGGGCCCAGCAGCTGTGCAGCCCGGCCGCGGCCGCGGCCGCCCGCACCGGTTCGGGCCAGGCCGGGTCGTCGGCGGCGACCACGAGGCCGTGGCCGGCGAGGGCACGGGCCCAGGGGGTGGGCTCGTCGAAGGCGATCGCCCCGCTCAGCTCGCGGGGGATGTTCGAGACGGCGACGTGGTCGAAGGCGGCGCCGTCCCACCCGTGCCCGATGGCCACCGCCGCTCCCTGGAGGTCGTGGTCGAGCGAGGTGGCCAGGAAGCCGAGGACCTCGGTCAGCGGGCTGCTGGCCACGAGGGCCTGGAGGGCGTCGTCGAGTAGGGGCTGGCCCCCGAGCGGCCGGGCCCGCACGATGGCGCCCTGCACGTCGGGGTGGTCGAAGGCCGGCACCACCCCGGTCTCGGTGTGCACGATCCGGCCGTCCTTGCCGATGAGGCGCAGGGCCAGCGGGATGCTGCCTTCGGGCTCGTCGCCGATGCGGTCGAGGACCTGGACGAAGGCCTGCATCCCGAGCTCGAGGTCCTCGGGGTGGACGATGGTGAGGGCGCTGGTGCCGACCAGCTCCTCGGGCCGGTAGCCGAGCACCTCCACCACGCCGGGGCTGACGTAGCGGAAGGTGAAGTCGGCGTCGACCACGCCGTGCAGGTACGGCGACGACTCGACGATCACACGGAAGAGCCCGTCCGGCTCGCTGCCAACGCGTCGAGGATAGGTGACCGCTCCGCCTGTGCAACACTGCGGCCATGACTGCCCTCGACATCCCGGCGGCGATCCACCGCGGCGAGGCCGACCTCCCCTTCGTCGACGTCGGCGACGGTTCGGCGATCCAGCTCCTCCAGGTGGACATCCCCCACGGCCTCTGGGTGGTGCGCACCCGGTTCCAGCCCGGCGTCACGATCGCCCGCCACAAGCACACGGGTGAGGTCTTCGCCTTCACGATCGCCGGCAGCTGGAAGTACAAGGAGTACCCGGAGGTCAACACCGCGGGCTCCTACCTCTACGAGCCGGCCGGCTCGATCCACACGCTCACCGTGCCGGCCGACCAGGACGGGGTCACCGATGTGTTCTTCGCCATCTACGGCGCCAACCTCAACCTCGACGACGCCGACCAGGTCGAGTTCGTCATCGATGCCGGGTTCATGCTCGAATTCTACACGGCGATGTGCGAGGCCGCCGGCCTCGGCACCCCCGCCGTCATCGGCGCCGACCGCGCCCCCGGCCGGTAGGGCGCGGTGAAGTTCCGCCTCCTCCCCACCGACGAAGGGTTCTTCGACCTCTTCGAAGCGGCGGCCGCCAACGTGGCCGACTGCGCCCGCAAGCTCGCCGACCTGATCGCCTCCCCGTCGGACCGAGCGCTGTTCGAAGCCGTCGTGGCCTGCGAGCAGAAGGGCGACCAGATCACGAGCGACGTCCTCGCCCGCCTCGAGTCCAGCTTCGTCACGCCGTTCGACCGCGAGGACATCCACGCCCTGGCCGAGGAGCTCGACGACATCGTCGACGACATGCAGGCCGTGGCCAGCCGCATCGAGCTGCTGTCGGTCACCGCCACGCTCGACGAGCTGCGGGAGCAGAGCCGGTTGATGATCCAGCTGGGCGACGAGTGCCAGGCCCTGATCGGCCTCCTCCGATCGATGAAGGGCCTCGTGCCCCACCTCGACGCCATCGACCGGCTCGAGAGCGAGGGCGACCGCATCTACCACCGCACGCTGGGGCGTCTCTTCAGCGGCGAGTTCGAAGCCCTCGACGTGCTGCGCTGGAAGGACGTGGTCGAGGCGATGGAGGCGGCGATCAACACGTTCGAGGACATCTCCGACATCGTCGAGTCCATCGTCCTCAAGCACGCCTGAGCATCACCACTCCGATGGATCTCGTCGTCGCTTTCGTCGTGGTGGTCGCCCTCGGGTTCGACTACGTCAACGGGTTCCACGACGCCGCCAACTCGATCGCCACCGTGGTGTCCACCCGTGTGCTCTCGCCCAAGGTGGCGGTGATCTGGGCCGCGTTCTTCAACTTCATCGCCTTCCTGGTGTTCCACGACGCGGTGGCGTCGACCATCGCCAAGGACGTCGTCGACCAGAAGGTGCTCACGGTCGGGGTGGTCTTCGCCGGGCTGGTGGGGGCCATCGGGTGGAACCTCATCACCTTCTTCCTCGGCCTGCCCACCAGCTCGTCGCACGCGCTGGTCGGCGGCATGGCCGGAGCGGCGGTCGTGAACGCCGGCTTCGGCGCGCTCAAGTCCGAGGGGTTGCGCACCATCGGCGTCTTCATCGTGTTGTCGCCGCTGATCGGCCTGGCCCTTGGCCTGATCCTCACCGTGGTCATCATGTGGTGCTGTCGCGGCACCAACCGCAACGTCGACCGTCTCAACCGGGGCTTCCGGCGGGGACAGCTCCTGTCGGCCGCGGCCTTCAGCCTCGGCCACGGCGGCAACGACGCCCAGAAGACGATGGGCGTCATCCTGGCCCTGCTCATCGCCCGCGGGCACCTGCCGGCCAACGCCGACGTGCCCCTGTGGGTGGTGCTGGCCGCCCACACCGCCATCGGCCTCGGCACCCTGTCGGGCGGCTGGCGGATCGTGAAGACCATGGGTTCGAAGATCACCCGCCTCCAACCCGTCGGCGGTGTCGCCGCCGAGTCGGCGGCCGCCATCACGCTCTTCGCCGTCTCCCGGGCCGGCATCCCGGTGTCCACCACCCACACGATCACCGGGGCCATCGTCGGGGTCGGGTCCGCCCGACGGCTCTCGGCCGTGCGCTGGGGGGTGGCCGGGCGGGTGGTCTGGGCGTGGGTCCTGACCATCCCGGGCGCCTTCGTGATCTCGGCCATCTCGTTCCTGCTCGTCGGGCGGTTGTTCCCGTGAACCGCCGGGCCCTCGTGTTCCTCCTCTTCGCCGCCATGTCAGCGGCGATCGTCCCGTTGGCGGACACGAAGCACCGCTTCGTGCCCGTCGTCCTCGGTGCGGTCTACGTCCTGCTGGCCCTGCTCAGCTGGCTCGACAGCCGCAGCCGGTAGGGGTCACGGGGCGACGAGCGCCTCGGTCACCACGCGGGCCAGGTCGGCCGGTCCGAACGGGGCGGCGCCCTTCCCGACGTTCACCGGCGCCAGCCGGACCAGCACCACGTCGAGGGACGGGTACACCTCGATGTGCTGGTCGCCGAGGCCCAGCGCGAAGAAGGCGTCCTCCGGGGCTCCGGGCACCATCTGCCGCGGGGAACCGGACCCGGCCGGGCGGGAACCGGTGGTGGCCTGCTGGGCCCCGTCGGTCCGGCAGCGGCAGTTGAGCCACCACAGGTAGCCGTAGGCCTCGTTGATGGGGTTGGAGGAGCGGGTGGCCTCGTCGACCCACGCCGACGACACGATCTGGCGGCCCGCCCACCGCCCCCGGTTGAGCATGAGGTGCCCGTAGCGGGCCATGTCGCGGCAGGTGGAGTGCAGGCCCATGAACGTCAGCGTGTTGCCGGCCGGGTCCTTGGTCATCCGGCTGTGGCGCATGCCGATCGGATCGAGCAACGCCTCGCGGGCGTAGTCGGCGGGCGAGGCGCCGACGGCGTTGCGGAGCACCCGATCGAGGGTCTGGATGGCCGAGTTGTTGTAGAACCAGACCTCGCCCGGCTTGTTGTCCTGGGGCAGGCCGATGGCGAACGTGGTCTTGTCGGGCTCGGCGACGGCCATCTTCACGTAGTCGGTGACGTCGTCGTAGTGGCGGCCCGAATCGTTGCTGAGCAGGTTCCGGATGGTGACCGCTTCGGCCGGGGTGCCCTTCCACTCGCCGACGTAGGTCGAGGCCGAGTCGGTGATGCGGAGCCGGCCCTGGTCCTGGGCGATGCCCACCAGGGTCGAGGTGTAGCTCTTGGTGGCCGAGAACACCTCCTGGTCGGTGTCGGGGGTGGTGCCGTGCCAGTACCACTCGCCGACGATGCGCCCGTGGCGGACCACCAGCATGCAGTTGGAGCCGGCCCGCTCGGCCGTGGCGGCCACGGCCTCGAGCCGGGCCGGGTCGAAGCCGGACGCGGCCGGGTCGGCGGTGGCCCAGTCGTCGCCGGGGAACATGGGCGGCGCGGTGCCGACCGGGCCGGGTGCGGTGCCCGGCGACGAACCCGGGGACGACGCCACCGGCCCCGAGCCCGGGGACGAACAGGCGGCGCCGAGCGTGACGGCCGCGACGACGGCGCCGACGGTGAGGCAGATGCGGCGTGAGGGCAGAGGCATGGGAAGCGGAGGCGCGGCTACATGGCCTTGCGCATCAGCTTCTCCTTCCACGCCGCGTAGGGCGGGTACATGAGCTTCGGATCCGGCTTGATCGGCTTGGCCAGCACCGACTTGTAGTGGGTGAACACGTCGAAGCTGGTGCGGCCGTGGTAGGCGCCCATGCCCGAGGGGCCGACGCCGCCGAAGGGGAGGTTGGGCGAGCCGATGTGCAGGATCGTGTGGTTCACGCACACGCCCCCCGACGAGGTCTGGGCGATGACCTTCTCCGCCGTGCGGTCGTCGGAGGTGAACACGTACAGCGCGAGGGGCTTGGGACGGGCGTTGATGAAGCCGATGGCCTCGTCGACCGAGCCGACGGAGAGGATCGGGAGCAGCGGGCCGAAGATCTCCTCCTGCATGATCGGCGCGTCGAGGGCGGGGTCGACCACCACGGTGGTGGCGATGTAGCGGTCGTCGGCGTCGACCTCGCCGCCGATGGCGACCGTGCCGTCGGCGGTGTCGAGCAGGTGGCACAGCCGCCGGTGGTGCCCTTCGTTGACGATGCGGGAGTAGTCGGGGGAGTGGCGCTGGTCGCCGCCGTTGAACTCCTCGACCGCCTCGGCCAGCTTGTCGACCAGCCGGTCGCGGATCGAGGCCTCGGCCAGGACGTAGTCGGGCGCGATGCAGGTCTGTCCGGCATTGAGGTGCTTGCCGAACAGGATCCGGCGGGCGGCCACGTCGAGGTCGGCGTCGGCGGCGACGATGGTGGGGCTCTTGCCGCCGAGCTCGAGGGTGACCGGGGTGAGGTGCTTGGCCGCCGCCTCCATCACCACCTGGCCCACGCGGGTGGAGCCGGTGAAGAACACGTGGTCGAAGGTCTGCTCGAGCAGCGCCGTGGTCTCCGGGACGCCGCCTTCGACGACGGCCACCGCCTCCTCGTCGAGGTAGCGGGGCAGGAGCCGGGCGAGGGCGGCCGAGCAGGCCGGCGCCAGCTCCGAGGGCTTGGCCACGGCGCAGTTGCCGGCGGCGAGGGCGCCGGCGAGGGGGGCCAGCAGGAGCTGGATGGGGTAGTTCCAGGGGGCGATGACCAGCGTCACCCCGAGCGGTTCGGGCACGATCTTGGCCCGGCCCGGCAGCGACGTGAGCCCCGGCATGACCCGCTTGGGCTTCATCCAGCCCGCCAGGTGCTTCAGGACGTAGCCCACCTCGGCCTTGGTGAAGCCGAGGTCGGCGGCGTAGGCCTCGGTCGAGGGGCGGCCGAGGTCCTCGGCCAGCGCCCGCGTGAGCTCGGCATCGTTCTCCTCGAGGAGGCGGAGGATGCCCTTGAGCTGCTCCCGCCGCCAGTCCAGGCTCCGGGTGCGTCCGCTCTTGAACGTGTCACGCAGCCCTTCGACCAGCTCGGCGAACGGGACGGCGGCGTCGGTGCGCTCGGACGTGTCGGTCATGGGGTCCCCCTTCGACGTGTGCACGGGAAGGCTACCGGCACCTGGGGCGGGAGGCGATTCGCTACGGTGATCGAAAGGGGATGACGCACCGAGCTCTTCGCTACGTGCCCGCGCTCGACGGGCTCCGAGGCATCGCCGTCCTCGCGGTGCTGCTCTTCCACGCCGGGGTGTCGTGGGTGCCCGGGGGATTCCTCGGGGTGTCGACCTTCTTCACCCTCTCGGGGTTCCTGATCACCACCCTGCTGCTCGGCGACCACGAGCGGGACGGCACGGTGGAGCTGCGTTCCTTCTGGGTGCGCCGGGTGCGGCGCCTCCTGCCGGCCTCGCTGGCCGCCCTCGCCGCCGTGGCCGTCGTCGGCCGGTTCCTCATGCCGCCCGAGGCCATCGGGCGCCTGGGGGGCGACATGGTCGCGGCCGTCGCCTACACCGCCAACTGGCGGTTCGTCGCCACCGGGACGTCGTACGCCGACCTGTTCGCGGCTCCGTCCCTCGTGCAGCACTTCTGGAGCCTGGCCATCGAGGAGCAGTTCTACCTGCTCTTCCCCGTCCTGGCGCTCCTGGCGCTCCGGCGGAGCCGGGCCACGCTGGCCGTGGCCGCCGGGGTGCTCGCCGCCGCCGGCATCGCTGCGCCCTGGGTCTTCGGCTACTCCGTCGACCGCACCTATTACGGCACCGACACCCGTGCTCCGGAGCTGCTGGTCGGGGTGCTCCTCGCCCTGGCGTGGGACACCCGGCCCGTGCGGGCCGCGGTCCGCAATCCGACCCGGTTCCGCCTCCTGGTCGCCGGCATCGGGGTCGTCGGGCTCGGGTCGTCGGTGGCGGCCTGGGGCGTGCTCGGCCTGCACACCGACGCCCTCTACCTCGGTGGGTTCGCCGGGTATGCCGTGGCGTCGGCCGCCGTCGTCGCCGCGGCGACGCTCCCCGCCCGCTCGAGCCCCGTGGCAGCGGTGCTGGCCCTCGCCCCGCTGCGCTGGCTCGGCCAGATCTCCTACGGCTTGTACCTGGTGCACTGGCCCCTGTTCCTGGTGCTCACCCCTGAGCGCACGGGCTGGCGGGGGGCGACGCTCCTCGGGGCCCGCCTCGCTGGCGCCGTGGGCGTCGCCCTGGTCTCGCACTTCGTCCTGGAGCGGCCCATCCGTCGGGGGTCGGTGATCCCCGATCGCTTCGTCCTCGGGCTCGTCCCGATCGCGTCGATCGTCGTCCTCGCACTGGTGGTCGCGGTCGTCCCGCTCGGCGGTGGGTCCACGTCCCGGATCGCCTTCGCCGAGGAGTCCGCCGCCCCGCCGGAGGCACGGGTCGGGGTGGGCGCCGGCACCGGCGACGAGCCGCCGGCGGAGGTGGCACCCCGCCCGCCCTACCGGGTGCTGGTGGTGGGCACGCCGGAGTCCAAGCCCCTCGCCGACGCGCTCGCCGCTGCGGCCGAGGCCGGGGGTGGCATGGAGATCACGACGTCGCTGGCGGCGTGCGGGGGTGCGCGGGAGAGCAGCGACGTCGAGTTCACCACGGAGCTCGACACCTGTCGCGGGTGGGTCGACACCTGGGGCAAGGCGGTGGCGGCCAAGCCGGAGGTCGTCGTGCTGCTCCAGCCCCTCCGCCACACCGCCCTGATGGGGCTCACCGACATCGTGCTGCGCAAGGACGCCGGCGCCCTGGTCGATCTGCTCACCAAGGGCGGGGCCAAGCTCGTCCCCGTCACCGTCCCCGGCAAGGCCCTCCAGCCGTACGACACCACGGTGCGGGAGGTGGCGGCCGACGCCGGCGCCGACGCCGGCACGGTGGAAGGGCTCGACGCCGCGCAGGCCGGCCCCCAGCTCTACGAGGCGGTGCTGGCGGACCGGCCGGCCGTGGCCTCGCCGGCGGCGGCGGGGAAGAAGGTCATGATCGTCGGCGACTCCGTGGCGTCGAACCTGGGGCGGGCCCTCGAGCTGTGGGGCCGGCGCACCGGCCGAGCGGTGGTGTGGAACGCCGCCGCCCTCGGCTGCGGGGTGGCCTCGGGCGGGATCACCAACGCCCAGCCCCCGTACGACCGCGACACGAAGAAGTGCCTGGACTGGCGGGCCACCTGGAAGGCGAAGGTCGACGAGTTCCGGCCCGACGTCGTGGTGGTGCTCAGCGGCCCGTGGGACCTGCCCGACCGCAAGGTCCCGGGCCACACCGACTTCCAGCACATCGGCGACACCGACTTCGACCGGTGGTTGCTGGGCCAGTACCAGCGGGCCCACGACACCTTCGCCGCCCACGGGGCCTCGGTGGTGTGGCTGACCGCCCCGTGCGTCGGCACCGTGTGGGGCGGCTACGCCATCTCCGGCACCGGAGCGTTCGACAACGACCGGATCCGGGAGCTCAACAGCACCGTCCTGCGCCAGATCGCCGGGACCCGGGTGGTGGACCTCTACGGGCTGGTGTGCCCGGGGGACGAGTTCCTGCTCGACCTCGGCGGGGTGAGCGGGGCCCGGCCCGACGGGCTGCACTTCGTCGAGGAGGCGGCGCTCTGGGTGGCCGAGCAGCTCGGCCCGGAGATCGTGGCCTGATCCCGGCGCCGCGATCCCGGACGCGCAGAGGGGCCGGCGCAGCGCACCGGCCCCTCGAGATGTGGTCGCCTCCGGGGGAGTGACTACTTCTTCTTGGCCTTGGCCGACAGCACGGCGTCCTTGAAGGCCTTCAGGGGCGTGATCTTGACGACGCTCTTGGCGGCGATCTTGATCGGCTCGCCCGTCTGCGGGTTGCGACCCATGCGGGCGGCGCGGTCCACGCGGGCGAACTTGGCGAAGCCGGTGATGGCGACGGGGTCGCCTGCCTTCACGCTCTCGGTGACGACGTCGACGAACGCCGCGAGGGTGGCGTCGACGGTCTTGCGGTCGAGCTCGGTCTTTTCGGCGATGGCCAGGACGAGGTCTCTGCGGTTCATTGGGCCTCCAATAGTGCGGTTACTGCGTGCTCGCAGCCTTGCACAGCCCGGGGACCCGGGCGCGGATGCCTCGCTGCGACAGGGGTTCGGCGGCGAGTAGCCTGTCGCTCATGGCGACCGTAGGTGACCTCAGCTCCAGCCGTGACGTGGCGATCCTGGACCGGGCAGTGCTGTTGTTGATGGAGGAGGCCCTGACGGGGTCGTGGACCCCGGACAAGGAGGCCGACGACGGACGCCGCGCCGCCCTGGTGGCGGCGGCCCAGCTCCGCCTCTACGGCGACCGTGACGGCCGGGGCTGGTTCCTGCTCACCACCGTCACCGCCCGCGCCGGGATGGGCACCGACGACGAGAGCTGGACCATCGGGTTCATCCCCCCGATCGAGTCGTTCGAGGACGCGCCCACCGCCGACGACGTCGCCGGGCAGCGGGCCCTCTTCGACGGCCTCGACCACGACGCCGGGCGCACGCTCGCCGCCGCCCTGCTCACCCCGGCGGTGACCGTCGTCGTCACCGATGACGTCGGGCGGTACAAGCACCAGCGCCCCCACGACCTGCCCGAGCGCCTCGAGGTGATCGACGTCGAGACCGCGGTGAAGCGCCTCGGGATCACCCCGGGCGAGCAGCCCTTCGTCGACATCCCGGCCACCCACCCGCTGGCCGAGCTCGACCCCTGGTGGGTTCCGGGATGATGCTCGCCGGCGGCGCGGATCCCACCCGCGTCATCGGCCGTCGCACCTTCGCCGTCTTCATCGACGGGATCATCTCGGCGCTCTTCCTCTGGCTCGTCCTCGGCTACTTCCAGGTCGACCTCTACCTGTACACCCAGACGGCGCGGGGCCGGTTGCGGGAGTTCAACCGCGAAGCGCTCCCGTACCTGCTGGCCGTCGAGTTCTTCTACAGCGTCGGCGTCGGGGTGTTCCTCGTCGGGGCGCTCGGCTGGACGCCGGGGCGTCTGGCCATGGGCCTGCGGGTGGTCAAGGGTGACGGGTTCGCGCCCGGCCTCGCCCGCGGGGCGGTCCGCGGGATCCTGCGCTACGTGTGCAACCTCTTCAGCTGCATCTACTGGCTGCCGGCGTTCGCCATGGCCAACGTCACCAAGGGCCACCGCACCCCCCACGACATGGTGGCCGGCACCTACGTGATCGACCGGATGTACTGGGGGCGCCAGATCGTCGAAGTGGGCGACAAGGTCGTGGCCGGCGGCCGCTCGATGTCCAAGGCCGACCGCGAGGCCTTCGAGGCGCAGCAGGCCGTGGTCACCGGGGTCGTGCTCCCGAAGGGCGCCAAGGCCACCGAACCCTTCTACGACAAGCAGCGTGACACCTACGTGGTGTTCAGCCCGAAGTCCGGCTCGTGGATGCAGCTCGACAAGATGTCCGGTCAGTGGCACCCGTTGCAGTGACCGGGGCCGGACCGTCTCCCGACCGACCGAGCCCGCCCCGAGCCGCCGTGATCGGCGCCACCGTGCTGGTGGGCGCGCTGGGCCTGCTGGCCGGTCTGGCCGTCGCCGACCTCACCACCACCCGGGCCCCCCAGGGCACCACCCCGGAGGTGGCGGGCCCGCCGACCACCGGGGGAGCGGCCACCAGCGTGGCGCCGACCACGGCCACGACCGCCCCGGCCAGCACCACCACCACCGAACCGGTGGGCACGTCGCCGCCGATCACCAGCGCCACCACCACCTCGACCGCGCCCACCACGACGACCGCCACGGTGCCGGGGACCACGGCCCCGACGCTGGCCACCACCACGACGGCGGCCCCCACCACCACCCGGCCCCGCACCACCACGACCACCCGCGGCCTTCCCGCCGTGATCTCGGTGAGCTACCTCCAGGACGCCAGCGGTGCGCTGGTGGTGCCCAAGCGGGGCGGGGCCACCATCACCCTCCTCAACAGCGGGGGCCAGCCCGGCCAGTGGCTGCTCAGCCCGATCGCCGGCTCCGGGTTCACGATGGCCATCACGTCGGGCACCCTCGGGCCGGGCCAGTCGCTCACCCTGACGGTCACCGACCAGTCCGGCACGTCGCGGTCCTCGTCGCTGAGCGGGATCGTGGCCCCCAACACCCGGGTGACGATCGGCCTGGTGGTGCGCTGAGGGTCAGCGCATGTTGCCGGTGTGGCCGAGCGAGTAGCGGCCGGGCTGGGGCCACACGGTGAGCCCGTGAGGACCCTCGCCCACCTTGATGCGGGTCACGAAGGCGCCGCGCTCGAGGTCGAACACGTAGACCTCGCCGCTGTAGCGCCCACCCAGCCACAGCTC
>JAKOVR010000056.1 GCA_029782025.1 Actinomycetes bacterium
GCGAACGCGAACAATTCGCACCCACGGGCGGTGTGCTCGGGCTGCTCGAGACGGCCGGGGGCGTGCGCTCGCCCCAGGCCGCGGGCCGCCACGCCGACGCCGTCGACCTGGCCGGGGCGCTCCACCCGGACGTGGTCGTCCTCGTGGCCGACGCCGGGCTGGGCACGGTCAACGCCGTGCGCCTGAGTCTGGCCGCCCTCGAGCCGTGGCCCGTGGTCGTCGTGCTGAACCGCTTCGATCCCGACGAGGACCTGCACCGGCGCAACCGGGAGATGCTGCTGGACGACGGCGCCACCGCTGCCGGGCCCCCCGCCCCCGGCCGGCCGGTGCTGCTGGCCGGCCCGTCCGGCCTCCTCGACGCCGTGACGGTCTCGGCCGCCCGGCCCTGACAGCGGCCCGGGGCGCCCGACGTGCCATCCTGGGGCGGTGAGCTGGAGCTGTCCGTCGTGCGGCCATCCCAACCCGGAGGGCCGCGACCGCTGCGAGCGCTGCGACGCGCCCCTGGTCGCCGCCGGCGCGTTCGGCCCGCCGCTCACCAGCCCCGCACCGGCCCCCGGCTGGGCCCCGCCCTACCCCACCAACGCCTACCCCTCGCCGGGGTACCCGCCGCCCACCTACCCACCACCCGGTGCCCCACCACCCGGTGCCCCACCACCCGGCGGCCAACCACCCGGCGGCCAACCACCCGGCGGCCCGGCCTGGGCCCCGCCGGGCTACGGCCCACCGGCGGCGCCCTTCGGGACGGCGCCCCCCGGCGGACCTCCCGGGTTCGGGGGCGGCCCCGCGTTCGGCCCGGTGGGCCGGCCGATGGCCCCGCCCACGCCCCGCGGCCCGCTCAGCACCGCGACCGTCGTCGCCATCGCCATCGCCATCGTGATCGTGCTCGCCGTGGCCGGCGTGATCGCGGCCCAGGTCTCGACCGGGCTGTGACATCGCCGGTGCAGCTTCCGGTGCCGGCGACATCGCCGGTGCAGTTGCACGGCCCCAGACCGGGAAACGGTGCCGGCGACATCGCCGGTGCAGTTGCACGGCCCCAGACCGAGAAACGGTGCCGGCGACATCGCCGGCACGAGTTCCTGCACCGGCGATCGCACGGTGGCGGGCCGCTCGGACGGCCGCGTCGGGCCGGTGAGGACAGGACTTTCCGAGCGAATGCTCAATGCGCCGTGGCACGCGGCCGATGGGTACTCTACGATCCGCGCGGTCACGGCGACGCTGCGCGGTGGCAGGCCCTAGGCAAGGGGGGACGATCTTCCGGTGGTGTACCAACGTCGCAACCGTGTCGCCCGGGAGCGGGTGTCGCTGCGCGCCGAGGGCGACCCGACACCGGCCCGGCGGGGAGGTGACGCGTGAGCGACACGTCCCAGGGCGAGGGATGGTGGCAGGCGTCCGACGGCAAGTGGTACCCGCCGAAGGACGCCGCACCGGGCGCCGGGTGGTGGCTGGCCTCCGACGGCAACTGGTACCCGCCGACCGACCAGCCGCCCGGTGAGGGCTGGTGGCTGGCGTCCGACGGTCGCTACTACCCGCCCAAGGAGAACCTCAACGCCGCCCCGCCGGCCCCGCCGTCGGCGCAGCCGGCCGACCCGGTGACCACGGCGGTGCCGACCGCGCCCGCCGCCCCCAAACCGCCGCCGGCCAAGGTCGCCCCGGTTCCCCCCAAGGCCGCCCCGGCCCGGCCTGTCCCCGCCAAGGCCGTCCCGGCCAAAGCCGTCCCGGCCAAGCCTGTCCCCGCCAAGGCCATCGCCGCCAAGGCGGTCCCGGCCAAGGCGGTGCCCTCCAAAGCCGTGGCCAAGGCGGCGGCCCCGCCGGCCAAGGCCGTCCCCACCAAGGCATCCCCGGCCAAGAGCGTGCCGGCCAAGACCGTGGCCAAGACGCCGCCGGCCAAGGTCGCCCCGTCCAAGCCGGCGGCGGCCAAGGACGGCCCACCGAAGGCCGATCGGCCGGCCCCGTCCACCGGGAACGGGGGCGCCACCAAGGGGCCGCGCACCATCGCCGCGGCGTCGGCCACGCCGTCGGCCAACCCGAGCGCCGGCGTCGAAGCGATCGCCGCCCGCGACCAGCAGTCGCAGCTCGACGCCAAGATGCTGGCCGACAAGCGGCGCCTCGCCGCGTCGCGGGCGCTGGCCAGCCTCGCCAACCTGGCCGACGACGACGATCCGCCCCCCGCCCGCGAGCTGCGGGAGAGCCGGGCGCTGCGCCAGTCCGCCGATGCCCCCGCCGCCGCACCGCCGGCACCGGCCGAGCCGCCGCCCGCACCGGCGGCGGCCTCGAAGCCGGCCCCCGCGCCCGCGCCCACGGCCGAGGCCCCCGCGCCGCCGTCCACGCCGCCGGCCAAGGCCCAGCCCACGGCCCCGGCCGCCAAGACGGGCAACGGTCCCGCGGCCGCCGCCGCGTCGGCCACCGCTCCCGCCCCTCGCGCGAACGCCCCGCGGTTCTCGCTGGTCACCGGCCCGGTCCGCCCCCCGGCCGCCATCGAGCGCCCGGCGCCGGTCCAGGCCCCACCCCAGGGCGGCCCCGCCTTCTTCTCCCCGCCGACCGAGCGGCCCGCCGAGGACGCCGAGGCCTCGGCCCCGCTCATCGAGGTCAAGCCCAGCCCGCTGAACACCGACGTCGACCGCATCGGCGATCGGCTGGTGGTGTTCAAGGACCGGGTCGAGCTGCACGACCGCAACGGCGGCGTGCGCCAGTCCATCCGGGGCGACCAGATCACCGACGTCGTGGCCCAGCGGAAGTTCACCGGCAGCATGGTCTCGGTCGAGAGCATCGACGGCACGGTGATCGTGGCCAAGGGGCTGCGCCCGGAGCAGGCCGAAGAGGTGCGCGACCTGATCCTGCGCCGCACCCGGCGGGGCGACAACCCCCCGCAGACCCGCGCGCCGCAGGGCCGCACGAGCCGTCCCCCGATCGTCGGCCCCCAGGCCGACCCGCCGGCGCCGAGGGCACGGGACGACCGGCCCCGGATCGACGTCACCGGCCTCCTCGCCAAGCTCGACGACCTGCACGCCGCCGGCGTGCTCACCGACGCCGAGCTCGAGGAGAAGCGGTCGCTCGTCCGGCGCTTGGCCGAGGGCACGACCCTCGCCACCACCCTCTGATCCGGTCGACCGGACGGGGCCGACCGGACTCTGATCCGGCCGACCGGACGGGGCCGGCCTACTTGGGCAGGTAGTAGGCGACGACCACCAGCGTGCCGAGGAGCAGGATCAGCACGGTGACCAACCAGATCCACCGGCGCCCGATGTCGGTCTCCATCGGATCGATCTCGGCGATCGACCGCCGGGCCTGGGTGAGCTGGTCCCGCAGGAGGGTCGCCTCCCGGCGGAGCCCGTCGAGCGACCGCTCGGCTTCGAGCAGGCGCCGCTGCACCTGACCGGTGTCGTCCCGGCCGCCCTGGTCACCGGCCTCGGCCGGGTCGTCCCCGAGCTTCTGGCGCAGGTTCTCGTACTCGGCCCGGAGGCCGGCGACGGCGGCGTACTGGGTCTGCAGCTCGGCCAGCTGGCGGGCCACCGCCCGGGTCCGACCGGCGGCCGAGCGGGCGACCTCCCGTTCCTGCTCGAGGCGCTCCTGGAGCTCGGTGTACCTGAGCTCGAGCTGGGCCATCTGCTGCATCAGGGCCTGGGCCTCGGTGAGTCCCTGCTCCTCGGCCTGGTCCCGGACGCCGTCCCACCGGAGCAGGTCCATCAGCTGCAGCATGCGCTCGGCCAACGGCGAGCCGGCGGCCCGCAGGAGCTCCTCGGCCAGGGCGTGGACCCGCATGGCGTACTCGAGGTCGAAGGGGTGGTCCTCGTCGGGGTGGGCCCAGTGGTTGCGGGCCGTCCGCAGGTCGGTGATGACCTGCCGGACGTCGGTGGTGAGATCCTGGGCGAAGGCGGGGCCCCACCACCGGTTCATCACCTCGAGCTGGAAGTGGGGGTCGCTGAGCGACACCAGGACGTCGGGCCGCTTGCCCAGCTTGGTGGCCGCCATGAGCACCCAGTCCTCGTCGGGGTAGGCCGCGCTCATGCGGGTGTCGACGAAGGGAGCCAGGCCTTCGGACAGGACCTCGAAGGCCGTGGCGACCTGGGCGCGGTAGCTGGTGGGCATGGCGCAACCAGCTTTCCACGCCGCCACCCCGTGATCCGAGCGCGCCGGCGCGACGTCTGCTACGAAGCCCCCGTGGCATCCCCCGACCCCGTGGCCCGTTCAGGCCCGCGCTGGGACCTGAACGGCTTGTTCCCCGCCCTCGACGACCGCCGGTTCCGGGCGGCGATGGAGGAGGTGACCGCCGGCATCGACCGGATGGTCGCCCGGTACGACGAGCTCGGCATCGACGCCGACGCCCCGCACCTCGCCCCTGAGGAGGCGGCCGCCCACGCCGCGTCGATCATCGAGGCCACCAACGCCCTGCAGTCGACCATCCGGCCGGTGACCGCCTACCTCCACGCCCGGATCACCACCGACGCCTTCGACGACGAGGCCGCCGCCGCCAACGGGTCGCTGCAGACGGCGCTGGTCCCCCTCGCCGCCCTCGCCCCGCGGTGGGAGGGGTGGCTCCGGACCCAGGAACCCGGCCGCTTCGCGTCGCTGCTGCCCATCACCGACGACCACCGCCACGCCCTCGACCGCGCCGCCGCGGGCGCGGCCCACCGGATGTCGGCGCCGGAAGAGCACCTCGCCGCCGAGCTGCGGCCGAGCGGCAGCGCGGCCTGGGCCAAGCTGCACCGCGACGTCACGGCCGGGATCCTCGTCGCCGCCGATCTGCCGGACGGCACCGTCACCCTCCCGATGAGCGCGATCCGGGGCCTCGCCACCCACGCCGACGCCGACGTCCGCCGGCGGGCCTACGACGCCGAGCTCGCGGCGTGGCGGGCCCACGAGGTGCCTCTCGCCGCCGCCCTCAACGGCGCCATCGGCGAACGGGTCGTGCTCAACCGACGCCGGGGCTGGGGGTCGGACCTCGACGCCGCCCTGTTCGCCAACGCCGTCGACCGGGCCACCCTCGACGCCATGCACGAGGCCGTGGGCGACGCCCTCCCCCACTTCCGGCGCTACCTACGGGCCAAGGCCGCGGCCCTCGGGCGGCCGGGCCGGGCCCTCCCGTGGCCCGACCTGCTGGCGCCGGTCGGGGCGCAGGGCGGGCGCCTCCCCTGGGACGTCGCCGTGGCCCGCGTCCGCGATGCGTTCGCCGGGTACGCGCCGTCGCTGCGCGACCTCGCCGACCGGGCCGTGAGCGAGGCGTGGATCGACGCCGAGGCCCGCCCCGGCAAGGTCGACGGCGCCTACTGCCTCTCCGTCCGCCCCGGCGAGTCCCGCGTGCTGATGAACTTCGACGGCTCGACCAAGAGCGTGCAGACCCTCGCCCACGAGCTCGGGCACGCGTTCCACGGGCTGCAACTGGCCGAGCGGACGCCGCTGCAGAAGGCGACGCCCATGGCGCTGGCCGAGACCGCCAGCATCTTCTGCGAGACGCTGCTGCTCGACAGCCTCCTCCGCTCGGTGCCGGCCGACGATCCGGCCGCGCGCCTCGCCATCCTCGACACCGATCTGCAGGGGGCCACCCAAATCGTCGTCGACATCCACAGCCGGTTCCTGTTCGAGTCGGCCCTGGGCCAGCGGCGCCGGGCCCGGAGCCTCACGCCCACCGAACTGTGCGATCTGATGCTCGACGCCCAGGGCACGGCCTACGCCGACGGCCTCGACCCCGAGGTCCGCCATCCCTACATGTGGGCGGTCAAGGGCCACTACTTCACCCCGTTCTACAACTGGCCCTACACCTTCGGCCTGCTCTTCGGCCTCGGGCTCTTCGCCCGCTACCGCGACGACGCCGACCGCTTCCGGCGGGGCTACGACGACCTGCTCTCCCGCACGGGCATGGCCGACGCGGTGGCCCTGGCCGCCGCCTTCGGCATCGACCTGCACCAGCCGACCTTCTGGGCCGCCAGCCTCGAGGTGATCCGGGCCCGCGTCGACGACTACGTCGCCCTCGTCGAGGCGCCGGGCGGCCCCGGCGAGACGGCGGCGACCGCCGCTAACCTCCCCCGCCCATGACCGACGACACCGCCGACGATCCCGAGGGCGAACCGGCCATCACCCCGATCGAGGTGGCGGTCGTCGACGTCGACCTCCTGTGGGAGGTGGAGGTCGCCAACGCCCTCAACGCGGCCGAGGTCTACGCCGAGCGTCTCGGCGCCGTCGGCGCCGCCCTCGCCCGCCTGCCGGTCGGGCGGGGCGCCGTGCTCGTGGTGGGGCCGTCGAGCCTCACCGACGCCGACGCCGATCCCCTCGCTCGCACCGACCACCTCCTCGACGTCCTCGCCCGCACCCGCGGCCTCGCCGTCGCCCTGGTCGGCGACCCCGGGGGCGGCGCCGGACCCCCGGCCGGGTCGGACCTCGCCGTCCGCTGGCGCCCGCTGGCCGGCGACACCGCCGTCGACGACGTCGTCACCCACGTGCTCGAGCTCCTCGAGGCCGCCCGGCTCGACGCCGCACTGGCCGCGCCCGACGCCCCGGCGCCGGGACACCCCGGCGCCCCCGTCGTGCTCGTCACCGCGGCCAAGGGGGGCGAGGGCGCCACGACCGTGGCCGTCAACCTGGCCCACGCCCTCCGCGAGGGGGACCGACCGGTGGCCCTGATCGAAGCCGATCCCAACTTCGGCGACATCGCCATCGCCCTCGGGCTCGACGCCGCCCCGATCGTCGACGACGCCGACGGCCTCCACGTGCCGGCGGCGCGGGTCGCCGTCGCCACCGTCACCGACGACGCCACCGGGGTGCAGGTGCTGCGCCCGCCCCGGGTCGCCGATCAGCTGGCGGCGGTGCCCGCCGACACCCTCGACGCGTTCGTCGACCATGCGGCCCGGATCGCCGACGCCGTCGTGATCGACGCGCCGCTCGCCACCGCCGTGACGACCGGGCTGGTCGACATCGCCGACCTCGTGGTCCTCGTCACCCGGCCGACCGTGGCCAGCACCAAGAACGCCGTGATCGCCCTCTCCGCCCTCCCGCGCCGCCGGGTGGTCCCCGTGGTGAACGGGCGCGATCGGCGGGTCACCCTGCGCCGCTCGCCCGCCCCCGACACGCACCAGATCGCCACCGCCCTCGGCCTCGATGTCGCGGACGAGATCCCCGAGGCGGGCGAGCTCGACGACCGCCGGGAACCGGGACGGCTGGCCCTCCTGGCCGAGCCCGACGGCGACGCGGCCGCGGCGTTCAGGTCGCTGGCCCGGGCCCTGCGCCAGCGCTTCCCGGTGACGGCGATGGAGCCGGACCCAACGACGTGAACCGCCGGGCCCGGTCGCCCGGCTCCTCCGGTCGGTAGGACCGGCCGGCCCACGGATCGGCCAGCACGGCCTCGATGGCGGCCACCGCCGTCGCCTCGCGCTCGGCCCAGGTCCCGTCGAGCACCACCACCGGCCGGTGCTGGCGGGCCAGCTCGGCGACGAACTCCGCGTGCATCCGCTCGCGGACGTCGGCGCCGTCGCGCACCCCGTCGTCGACCCACGGCACGCCGGCGGGCGACGCCAGCAGGTAGAGGTCGTAGGCGCGACCTTCGGCCTGTTCGACCAGCGCCAGCGGCGGCGCCCCACCGACGTAGCGACCGTGCCAGACGATGGTGGCCAGCGGATCGGTGTCGCAGATCAGGACACGGTCGGCCTCGAGGGCGGCGGCGTCCTCGAGCTCGGCCTGGCGCCGGCCGATCATCACGAACTCGTCGCTGTCCCAGCGGGCCAGGCTGCCGTCGGCGGCGAGCTTGTCCTCGCTGTAGGCCCGGCCGAACTCGGGCACCCAGGTGGTGCCGAAGCGCTCGGCCAGCCGCCCGGCCAGCGTGGTCTTGCCGGTGGACTCGGCCCCGATCAGCACGACCCGCTTCACGAACCAGGCCCGCACCGCCGGCTCGAGGTGGTCCCACGCCGCCAACGGGTCCTCACGCACCGCCGTCCCCGACACGGGCACGGTGCCCCGCGCCGGGTCGACCGCCTCGTGCCGGCAGCCGATGCGGGCGGCCAGCTCGTCGCCGTAGGGCTCCGAGGAGAACAGCACGTCGGGGCGGCCCGTCGCCCGCCCGGGCCCGGCGGCGCGCCACTGGGCGAGGAAGGTGTCGGCCCAGTACTGCCAGGTGGCGTCGTCGTCGAAGTCGACGGGGTGGTCGTCGACGAAGCCGTGCACCACCACCTCCGGGTGGCGGTCGCGGAGCCAGGCCACCCGCCGCTCCAGCGGGATCGGCTCGGTGGAGCGGGCCCCGACCACCACCGTGAGGGCGGCACAGCGCGCCGCCGCGGTGTCGATCAGCAGGTGGTGGCCCCGGTGCGGGGGCAGGAACTTGCCGATCACCAATCCCTCGGCGTCGCCGCTCATGCCGGCGCCACCGCGGGGACGAGGAGGGGCGACGGTCCCGGCTCGACCGCACGGCGCCACGTCCACCACCCCTGCACGGAGAGCGCGGCGAGCACGACCTGGAACCCGGCCAGCGGCCAGAGGCCCTTGGCCAGATAGAGCCCGAGGTAGGGGACGTTGACGAGCAGGATCCACGTCCACCACGTGCCGAGGTACTTGCGGTTCAGGAGGTGCTGCGCGGCGAGCGAGGCCGTGGTGGGGAAGGCGTCGAACCACGGCACGTCGGAGTCGGTGACGGTGCGCAACAGGAGGCCGATCGCCACGAACACCGCGGCGGCCACCGCCCCGACCACGACCGCCTCACCCCGGGGGGTGCGCCGGACGGGGAGCGCGTCCCGGGCCGCGGGATTGCCGTAGAGCCAGTGCCACCAGCCGTAGAGCTCCATCGCGATGTAGACGACCTGCAGCCCGGCATCGGCGTACAGCTTGGCCGGCACCATCACGATGATGAAGAAGACGTTGTTGGCGATGCTCACGGGCCAGGTCCAGATGTTCTGGCGTACGAACAGCCACACGCAGAGCGCGCCGGTGGCGACGCCGGCCCATTGGATCCACGCAGCCTCGTACCACATCGGCGCCGCCCGGTCAGCCGGCCCGCTCGTCGATCAGCGCGAACGACCGCTCGTGACGACGGTGGAAGGCGGCGGGATCGGCCCCGTCGGGGAGATGGGCGACCATGAACCCGAGGGCCTCGCGCGCGGCCTCGTGGGCCCGCAGCCGGTCGGCGGTGGGGACGGCCCGGCCGGGCAGCTCGAGCAGCACCGTGCCCACCTCCACGAGGAGCGGGCGGGCCGGCGCGGTGCCGACGAGGCGGAGGGCCTCGCGGGCGAGGCGGGCGGCGGGGCGCGCCGCGCCCCGGGCCAGCTCGGCCCGAGCCTGCACCACCAGGTCGAGGGCGAGGTCGAACACGGCGCCGGCGCCCCGGTGGACGCGGGCGGCCCGGGCCGCGCCGCGCACGGCACCGGCCGGGTCGCCGCTGCGCCACGCCACCTCGGCCCGCACGACGTCGGCGTCCGCGGCGCCGAGCACGTCGCCGATCTGACCGGCGACGTCGGCGGCCCGCTGCACCGGCCCGACCGCCTCGTTGACCGCCACCTGCCCGTCGAGCAGCAGGAGCGAGGCCCGCAGGCGGGCGATGTGCCCCACCAGGAGGCGGTAGCCCACCTCGTCGGCCAGCGCCTCGGCCTCGGCCAGCCAGGCCGTGGCGGCGTCGAGGTCGCCGATGAGGCTGCACAGCTGGGCCCTCGTGACCAACACGTGCACGGCGCCATGCCGGGCGCCGAGGTCGCGGCTGAACACCTCGGCCAGGCGCAGGTTGGCGTCGGACGCGGCGGCGTCGCCCCGGAAGAGGGCGAGGGTGGCCTGCCCGTGGGCGACGTTGCTCAGCCCGAGGTCGTAGTCGGCCGCCGAGGCGGCGGCGTGGGCGGCATCGAGCAGCCGCTCGCAGCCCAGGTGGTCGCCCCGCAACCGGGCCAGCGACGCCAGCGCCACCCGTGCGTTCACGCCGCCCCGCTGGTCGCCCCGCAGGGTGGCGGTGGTGGCCGCCGTCTCGAGCAGCTCCCGAGCCGCCACGGTGAGGCCGGCGACGCGGCGCACCGAGGCCAGCCCGATGCAGGCCCGCACCTGCACCTCGGCCAGGCCGTGCTGGGCGGCCAGGTCGAGGGCGGCGCTGAAGGCGTCGGCCGCGTCGTCGTAGCGGCTGGTGAGCCGGGCCAGGTCGCCGCGGCTGCACTGGGTGTGGGCCTCGAGGGTGGGGTCGGCGCAGGTGCGGGATTCGACCAACGCCTGGTCGAGCATGGCGCGGGCCTCGTCCCGACGGCCGCAGACGCGGGCCAGCTCGCCGAGGCGACCGAGGGTGCGGGCGGCGAGGGTGGTGTTGCCGAGCTCGAGCCAGAGGCCGCGGGCCCGGTGGAGGCGGTCCTCGGCCACGGCGTGGTCGTTGACGGCGAAGGCGAGCAGCCCGAGCTCGAGCTCGACCGAGGCGGCCAGGCGCTTGGGCCCGCGTTCGAGCAGCGACGGGCGGGCCAGCTCGAAGTGGGCCCGGGCCAGCTGCGGGGCCTCGCACCGCCGCTCGAGGCGGCCGAGCTCGAAGTGCACGCGGGCGGCCTGGTGGGCGTCGCCGTTGCGTTCGGCGTACTGCAGCGCGTCGACCAACCGCTCCCGCGCCTCGTCGAGCCGGCCGGCGTCGACCTCGAGCGAGCTCCGGAGCAGCAGCAGATCGGCCATGGCGCGGTCGGCACCGATGGCCTCGCACACGCCGATGGCGCCGTCGAGGTGGATGGCCTGCACGTCGGGCTGGCCGAGCAGGCGGGCGACGCGGGCCCGGCCCACGTGGGCGTGGTAGCAGCTCACCGGCTCGTGGGGGCCGGCCAGCTCGAGCGCCCGGTCGTAGAGCTCGGCCGCCTCGTCCAGGTCGCGGCGCTCCCGTACCAGGTGGTCGGCGAGAGCGACGAGGGCGTCGGCCTCCTGGCGGGGCGTGGTGGCCAGCTCCACTTCGTGGCGCAGCAACTGCTCGGCCGGTGCGCCGTCGGCGGCCTCGGCGCCGGGATCACGAGGCGGCTCGTCCACGACCCGTACGCTACCCCGGCTCCCCGCTGTGTACCGGAGGGGTCCGGCCCGTAGCATCAGCGGGCCGACGCGGCCGCCACCACGCTCATGACCGACGACCACACCGCCGACCACACCGACGACGACATCGAGTACCTGTACCTCGACGAGGACGGAAACCCGATCGACAACCCCACCACGGCCGAGATCGAGGCCGCCGTCCTCGTCGACCACGACCACCCCGTCGTGGCCCGGCACCGGGGCCGGCCGGCGAAGCCCAGCCGGGAGGAGCGCCGGGCGATGAGCCGGGGGCAGCGGGCGCTGCTGCTCTTCCGCCGCCACCGCATCCTCTCGGGGATCGCCATCGTGCTCACGCCCCTCCTGCTGTACATGGGGGTCACGTTCGTGCGGGCCATGACCAAGCCCGGCCAGGAATCGGCCGACGCCCGCGTGGTGCAGTGGGCCCGCGACAACGGCCTCGGCTTCCTGGTCGACCGTGTCGAGCAGAAGTACTACGACAGCTCCGAACCGCCCTCCGGGGGCCAGCCCGACCAGAACGCCGTCGCCTTCGGCGGCGAGGGTCCGATCAAGGCCGGCGACCCGACCGGGAGCTCCGAGCCGGGCACCACCGACAAGGGCGGCCGGGCCTCGACCACGGCCACGACCGCCTCGCAGATCCCCCACACCCCGCTCCCCCAGAAGGTGCCGACCCCGGCCGCCCAGCCCATCCCCAACGAGGGCGAGTGGTTCGGCATCGGCCCCGACCTCGGCGGCGGGCTCCACGCCATGTACACCACCAAGGTCCGGCCCAACGCCGAGAAGACCTCCCTGCTGGTGTTCGTGGCCTGGATCGACCCCAAGCTGGCGAACATCGTCCAGTACCCGGGCGCCGAGCTCCCGGGCGGGCAGTGGTCCCTCCCCAACTACGTCACCCCCGACCGCTGCCCCAAGCTCCTCTTCGCCGGCAACGGCGGGTTCCGCTTCGAGATCCCCAACACCGGCTACTACGCCGAGGGCCGGGAGGCGGTGAAGCTGAAGGACGGCGCGGCGTCGCTCGTCATCAAGAAGGACGGATCGGTCGACATCGTGCAGTGGGGCAAGCAGCTCGGCCGCAACGACCTCGAGTCGATCGCGTCGGTGCGCCAGAACCTCCAGATGCTGGTCGACGACGGCAAGCCGGTGAACATGGACGCCGACTGGGGGGCCCTGCTCAAGAACACCTACTTCGTGTGGCGCTCGGCGTGGGGCGTCAACAAGGACGGCGCCCTGATCTACGTCGGCGGGCCCGCCCTGACCCCCAAGAACCTGGCCGACACGCTGGTCAACGCCGGGGCGGTCCGGGCCCTCGAGTTCGACATCAACCCCGAGTGGGTGACCGGCAACCTCTACAGCGTCGGCGCCGACGGCAAGTGCAAGGGCACCCGCGGCCTCGACACCACCGAGGACAAGGGCGGCATGCGCAAGCCCGGCGACCGCTACCTCAGCCTCGACACCCGCGACTTCATCGCCGTCTTCAGCAAGTAGCCCCAGTCCTTTGGGTGCGTAAGGGTGCGCTATGCGCGCCCTTACGCACCCAAAGGATCGACGGGGGTCAGGGGCGGGTCGCCGTGGAGGACGGCGACGAGGTTGGCGCAGGCCAGCTCGACCATGGCGGCGCGGGTCTCCACCGTGGCCGAGCCGAGGTGGGGCAGCAGGACGGCGTTGGGGAGGTCGGCCAGGCCGGGGGCCAGGGCCGGCTCCCGCTCGTAGACATCGAGCCCGGCGGCGGCGATCGTGCCCTGGCGCAACGCCGTGACGAGGGCGGCCTCGTCGACCACCGCGCCGCGGGCGGTGTTCACGAGGACCGCCGTCGGCTTCATGGCGGCGAGCTGCGGGGCGCCGATCAGGTGGTGGGCCTCGGGGGAGTACGGGACGTGGAGGCTCACCACGTCGGCGCGAGCCAGCAGCTCGTCGAGGTCGACGCGCTCGGCCCCGAGCTCGGCCTCGGCCACGGGCTTGGGCGTCCGGCTCGTGTAGCACACCGCCATGCCGAAGCCGGCGGCCCGGCGGGCCGTGGCCAGCCCGATCTTGCCCATGCCCACGATGCCGAGCGTGCGGTCGGCCCCGCCCACCGCCCGGCCCACGAGCTGGAGCGGCGACCACCCGGTCCACCCGCCGCTGCGCACGAGCCGCTCGCCCTCCCCCACCCGCCGGGCCGCAGCCAGGATCAGGGCCCAGGCCAGGTCGGCGGTGGCCTCGGTCAGCACGTCAGGGGTGTTGGTGACGACGATGCCGCGCTCGGCCGCCGCGGCTCGATCGATGTTGTCGAACCCCACGGCCAGGTTGGCCACGATCCGCAGGCGGGGCGCGGCGTCGAGCAGCGGGGCATCGATGCGCTCGGTGAGGAGGCACAGCAGGCCGTCGGCGGCGGCGACGCCGGCCCGCAGCTCTTCGGGTGAGGGCGGGCTGTCGACGTCTCGGTGCTCGACCGTGCAGCCAGCGGCGAGGAGGGGCCCGACCCCGGGGGCCGGGAGCGCCCGGCTCACGTAGACGTGGGGCGGGCGGGCGGTCACGGGTCGCAGCCTGGCACGAAGACGACGGGCGCGCCGAACGCCGCCTTACGGCTGGCCCGCCGCAGCGCGGCCAGCACGGGACCGGCGAAGCCCAGCACCAGCACGAGGTTGGTCACGGCCCGCGGCAGGTCGAACCCGAGCGAGGTCGACAGGTAGAAGCCCCAGTAGCGGCGCAGGTTCTCCCCCACCGGCGCGCCGGGCACGAACGACACGGACGAGCCGGGCGACACCGACACCGGCCAGAACCAGAGGTTGAGCAGGAAGCCGTAGGCCAGCCCGGCCACCACCCCGTAGGCGGCGAGCAGCACGACCTCGGCCCGCCCCCGGGGCCGGCCCGGCAGGCAGCCGGCGAAGAACCCCAACCACGCCGCGCCCAGCATCTGGAACGGGAGCCACGGGCCTACGCCCCCGGTGAGGAGGGCCGAGGCAAACAGCGTGAGCGCGCCGAGGACGAAGCCGAAGCCCCGGCCCAGCACCCGGCCGGCCGGGATCAGGAGGAAGAACACCGGCTCGAACCCCATGCCGCTCGGCAGCCGCAGCGTGGCCCCGCAGGCGGCCAGCACGCCGAGCAGGGCCAGCCCCTTGGCGTCGACGGCGCCGTCGAGCAGCTCGCTCACCACGATGCCGAGCAGCAGCGGGAGCAGCAGCACGAAGAGCCACGGCGCGTCGGTGGCGTGAGCGAGGTCGACCGCGCCGGAGGTGTGGACGAGGAAGGGCCACCCGAACGCGGCCACGCCAAGGGCCGACGTGCCCGCCAGCAACACGCCGGTCCGGCCCCGGAACCGGAACGGCCGGGGATCCGACCGGTGATCGGCGGGGCGCGGGGCCGGCACGGCTGCCGCCGCCTCGCCGGCCGGGAACGCGGCGGCGGTCCCGCTCACGGCGCCACCCCCAGTGCGGCCCGCACCTCATCGACGGTGAGCCACTCGTCGGGCGCCAGCACCTTGGCCACCTGGGGGGCGAACACCGGCGAGTGGCACACCACGGTGCGGGCCTCGTCGTCGGCCACCACCTCCCCGGCCGCCAGCACCACCGCCCGGTCGGCGACGTCGGCCACCACCTCCACGTCGTGGGTGGCGAGCACCACGGCCCGGCCTTCGGTCACCAGCTCGTCGAGGATCTCGATCAGGCGCCGCTTGGCCGCGGCGTCGAGCCCCCGGGTGGGCTCGTCGAGCAGCACCACCGCCGGGTCGCCAGCCAGCACCACGGCGAGGGCAAGGGCGAGGCGCTGCCCCTCGGAGAGATCGCGGGGGTGCCGGTCGTCGGGCACGCCGGGCAGGAGCCGGTCGAGCAGGGCGCGGGTGGTGCCGGTGGCCGCCCCGGCGTCGCGGTCGGCGGCCGCGCACTCCGCCCCCACCGTGGACTCGAAGAGCAGGACGAGCGGGTCCTGGGGGACGAGGGCGGCGGCGCGGGGGTCGTCGCCGGCGCGGTGGCCGGCGACCAGCACCTCGCCCCGGGCCGGCGCCCGCAGGCCGGCCAGCAACGCCAGCAGCGTGCTCTTCCCGGAGCCGTTGCGGCCCATCACGGCGACGACCTGTCCGGCCCGGATGTCGAGGTCCACCTGCTCGAGCGCCACGACCGGCCCGTAGGTGGCCCGGACCCCCCGGACCGACGCCACCACCGCACCGGCCGGGCGGGGGGCGCGCCGATGGGTGGCCGATCCGTTGGCCTCGAGCCGGTCCCGCAGGGACGGCGACGCCGGTGCGACCGCGGCACCGGCCGCCCGGCGGGCGTCGCGGACCGACAGCGGCAGCGGCGCCCACCCGGCCAGCTCGCCGAGGCGCACCACCGGCGGGGCCATGGCCGTGCCGGCCAGCACCTCGCCCACCGGCCCGGAGCGCACGGTGCCGTCGGCGTCGATGGCGAGGGCGCGGTCGGCCAGGTGCACGACCCGCTCGAGCCGGTGCTCGGCCGCCACCACGGTGACGCCGAGGTCGTGGACGAGCCGGGCCAGCGCAGCCAGCACGTCCTCGGCCGCGGCGGGGTCGAGGGCGGAGGTGGGCTCGTCGAGCACCAGCACCCGGGGCGAGGCCGTGAGGACCGACCCGATGGCGACCCGCTGCTGCTGTCCCCCGCTCAGGGTCTCGAGCGGCCGCTCCCGGATCGGGTGCAGGTTGAGGAGGTCGAGCACGTCCTCGACCCGGCGCCGCATGGCCGCCGGCGGCACCCCGAGGTTCTCCATGACGAAGGCCAGCTCGTGCTCGACGGTGTCGGTCACGAACCCGGCGGCCGGCCGCTGCCCCACGTAGCCCACCACGTCGGCCAGCTCCCGGGGCGGGTGGTCCGCCGTGCTGCGGCCGTCGATCACCACCCGGCCGGCGAGCGTGCCGCCGGTGAAGCGGGGGGCCAGCCCGTTGAGGAGCTGCAGGAAGGTGGACTTGCCCGCGCCGGTGGCCCCCACCACGAGGCAGAGCTCGCCGTCGGGGATCACGAGGTCGATGCCGCGCAGGGTCGGGGCCGGGGCGTCGGCGTAGGTGAAGCTGACCTGCTCGAAGCGGATCATGCCGCCACCGCCGGCACGAGGACGGGCCGCGGCGGCGGGGCGGCCAGCGCCGGGAGGGCGGTGGCGCCGGCGGCGACGACGGCGAGCCACGGCAGCGTGGGCCAGGCCAGGGGCTGACCGCCGAAGGCGAGCGCCTCGGGGTCGACGCCGCCGAGCGCCACCAGCGCGCCGAGCGCCCCCACGCCGCCCAGCACGACCAGCCACTCGGCCACGCCGAACGGGTCGGGGCGGTACCGGCTGCGGGTGGCCCGCGCCCCGGTCCAGGCCATGGCCGCGCCGAGCAGGGTGACGGCCACCACCGCCGCGACGGCGGTGAGCGCCCGGGGGGTGGTGTCGTCGAGCACCCCGTAGGCCGCCACGGCGGCGGCGAGCATCCCCACCACCAGCGCGGCCGTGGACCGCCGCCGGACCGAGGCGGCGACGGCCCCCCGCCGTCCGTAGCCCCGGGCGTCCATCGACGCCGCCAGCTCGATCGACCGGTCGAGCGCCCCCTCCAGCACGGGCACGGCGACGCCGCGCAGGGCCCGGGCCCCGTGGTCGGCTCGGCCCCGCAGCCGTTGCCCGTCCCGCCGCTGGCGCACCGACGCCGCCATCTCGGGGGCGAAGGCCACCGCCATGGTCACGGCCACGCCGGCCTCGTACAGCACGGCGGGCAGGGCCCGCAGCAGGCGGTAGGGGCTGGCCAGCGAGTTGACGGCGCCGAAGCAGGCCAGCACCACCGCGAGCCGGAAGCCATCGACGAGGGCCCGCGCGACGTCCTCCAGGTAGACGTCGCCGCCGAGGTCGACGCCCGCGGCCCAGTCGGGCAACGCCACCGACGGCAGGTGGAAGAGCAACGTGCCGCCCGTGCGGGCCCCGAACACCACGTGGACGACGAGGCGGAAGACCATCACGGCGACGCCGATGGCGAGGAACATCCCGAAGGACCGCGACCAGGGCGAGTCGGTGCGCCGGCTCACGACCACGTGGGCGACGGCGCCGAGCAGCAGGGCCAGCACCAGCGGGTTGGTGGTGCGCATGGCCGCCGCCGCCACCGCCGCCGCCCACAGCCACCAGGCCACCGGGTGCAGGGCCCGGGCCGGGCGGGAGGTCGCGCTCACGCCGGTGCGCCCCGGCGACGGAAGCGCCAGCCGGCCCCGACCACGACGGCCGCCACGAGCGCCAGCGCCGGCCACGGCGGCGCCTCGCCCGCCGGGGCCGACGACCCGACCGGCTGCGTGGCCGGGCTGGGCCCGTCGCCGTCGGGCGGGGCGGTTGCGGGTCCCGTCCCGTCGGGCGCCGTGCCGCCGCTGGTGGGAGCCGCCCCGTCGACGGGCCCGGGACCGTCGGTCCCGGTCGTGACGTCGCCGGTGGTGGTCCCGGGCTGACCGGTCGCCGCACCCGACGCCGGCGCGCCGTCCGCACCGGCGGACGACGGGGGCGCGCCGCCCCCTGCGGTGGTGCTGGTTGCGGCGGTCGTCGGAGCGCCGGGGCGGGGAGCGGTGGTGGGGGGCGTGGGTGCGCCGGTGGTGGGCGGGGGCGGCGCGGCCGTGGTCGGCGCCGACGTCGTGGTCGGCAGGGGCGGGCAGATCGACGCCGCATCCGACGACGCGCCCGGGGGCGGATCGGTCGGCCCGCCGACGCCGTCGACGAAGTGCCACCCCTCGACCGAGCCCGCACCCACCCGGTAGGCCCCCGGGCCGCCGGGGGCGTAGGTCCAACCGCCGGCGCCGTCGCCGTGGAAGTAGGCCCAGTAGCGGTACCCGCCCCCGTTGCGCACGCCGCACTCGGTGCCCGACGGGAGGCCGTCGATGGCGCAGAGCAGGCCGCTGCTGTGCAAGCGGAAGGTGTGGCCGCCGGCCTGGAGCACCTGGAAGCCGTTGCTGCGGTCGGCCACGGTGACGCACTGGCGCACCAGCCCCGCCGGGGCACCGAGCGACCCGAAGTCGATGACCAGGGCCACCCGCACCGGCGCCGCCGCGGGGGCCGCGTCGGCCGCCTCCGCACATCCCGCCGCGGTCACCGCGCCCCCCACCCCGGCCAGGGCCGAGCCGCCGAGCAGGGCCAGCACCAGGACGGCCCGCGACCACGGGCGGCGGGAGCGGTTCAGGACGATGGTCGGGCGGGTGCGGGGCATGGGCGGGGACCGTCCGAGCCGCACGATGGCGGGTCACCGAGCCCGCCTCGCCCCCGGCGGCGCATCGGCGACGGCAGGAGCCGGGCCCCGGCGGCCGCGTCCCTCGACGGCCCAGATCGGAGCAAGCGCACCGGGTGGGCAGTCCGACTCGTGCTCCGGGCGCCGAGGCCCCGGGGACACCTACGGTTGCGGGTCAGTGCCGGGATTCGACCGGCTTCCCCCACACGGTGCTGTGGTTGTCCGGCCAGGGAACCACACCCCCGGCCCGCCGCGCAACCCGCCCGGTGGCGGCGACGGCCCCGCGACCGCTACCGTGGAAATAGAACCCGTTCTAGTTGGAGAGTCACGACATGCTCGACGTGCGCATCACCGGCGGCACCCTGATCGACGGGACCGGCGGTCCGGCCCGGCCGGCCGACATCGGCATCACCGGCGGTCGCATCACCGCCGTCACCGAGCCCGGTGGCCTCGCCGGCGAGTCCGCCACCACCGACATCGACGCCCGCGGCCTGATGGTGTGCCCCGGGTTCGTCGACCCGCACACCCACTACGACGCGCAGCTCATGTGGGACCCGTTCGCCACGCCGAGCAACGTCCACGGCGTCACCTCCATGATCGCCGGCAACTGCGGGTTCACCCTGGCCCCGATCAAGCCCGAGGACGCCGACTACACCCGCCGGATGATGGCCAAGGTGGAGGGCATGCCCCTCGCCGCGCTGGAGCACGGGGTCACGTGGGACTGGCACACCTTCGGCGAGTACCTCGACCGCCTCGACGACCGCATCGCCATCAACACCGGGTTCCTCGTCGGCCACTGCGCCCTCCGGCGCTACGTGATGGGGCCGGCGTCGGTGGGCAACGAGGCCAGCCCCGAGCAGATCGAGGCCATGGTCGCCCTCCTCCACGAGTGCATCGACGCCGGCGGGCTGGGCTTCTCCACCACGCTGTCGCGCACCCACTCCGACGGCGACGGCCAGCCGGTGGCCTCGCGATGGGCCAGCAAGGAGGAGCTGCTCGCCTTCTGCGAAGCGGTCGGGCAGCACGAGGGCACCACCCTCGAAGGGATCGTCGACGGCTGCCTCGAGTACTTCAGCGACGACGAGATCGAGCTCCTGGCCGCGATGTCGGCCGCCGCCCGCCGACCGATCAACTGGAACGTCCTCACCGTCGACTCCAAGAAGCCCGACCAGCCCGAGCACCAGCTCGCCGCCGCCGACCGGGCCCGGGCCCTCGGCGGCCGGGTGGTCGCCCTGACCATGCCGGTGCAGGTGCCCATGAACATGAGCTTCCTGAACTTCTGCGCCCTCAACCTGCTCCCCGGCTGGGGCGACATCCTCGGCCTCCCGGTGCCGGAACGGATCGCCCGGCTGCAGGACGCCGACGTGCGGGCCGGCATGCTGGAGCGGGCCCAGGGCCCCGAGGCCGGCGTGTTCGGGCGGCTGTCGGACTTCGCCAACTACGTGATCGGCGACACCTACTCCGCCGCCAACGAGGGCCTCAAGGGCCGCGTCGTGGCCGACATCGCGGCCGAGCGGGGCCGGGCCGACGACCCCTTCGGCGTGCTCATCGAGATCGTGATCAACGACGACCTGCGCACCATCCTCTGGCCCATCCCCACCGACGGCGACGACGCGTCCTGGGCGCTGCGCAAGGAGGTGTGGGACGACCCCCGCGCCATGCTCGGCGGCTCCGACGCCGGCGCCCACCTCGACCGGATGTGCGGCGCCCCGTACACCACCCGGTTCCTGGCCGACTGCCTGCGGGGCCGCCAGCTCACCACCGTCGAGCGGGCCGTCCACATGATGACCGAGGTGCCGGCCCGGCTGTTCGGCCTGCGCGAGCGGGGCCGGATCGAGGAGGGCTGGTGGGCCGACCTGGTCGTGTTCGACCCCGAGACGATCGGCGCCGAACACGCGTCGTTGGTCAACGACCTCCCCGGCGGCACGGCCCGGCTCACCGCCGCCGCCAACGG
Organism: Actinomycetes bacterium; assembly: GCA_029782025.1. Lineage (GTDB taxonomy): Bacteria > Actinomycetota > Acidimicrobiia > Acidimicrobiales > Acidimicrobilacustridaceae > JAKOVR01. The sequence goes on from JAKOVR010000056.1 coordinate 20,067, forward strand.
GGTGGCCCGGGTGCTGGTCAACGGCGTGGTCACCGTGGCCGACAACGAGGCCACGGGCGCCACGCCCGGCCGGATCCTGCGGGCCGGCACCGACACCGAGACGGTCGACACCACCAAGGGCTGACGAGGGGCGCCGAGCGGCGGTCCCCGGCCCCGGCGTCGGCGAGGCGTGACCCCGGCCGGAACTGCCATCATGCCGGGGTGGACCTGCTCGTGTTCGACGTCGTGGCCGACGCCGTGCGCGACCTCACGCCCCTGCGCCTCGGCGAGGTGCGGGTGAAGCCGCGGCAGTGGGGCGTCAAGGTGTGGTTCGGCGCAGGCCCGAACGCCGGTCCCGAGCACTACGAGGCCCAGATCATGGGAGCGAAGGCCGATCCCCGCGCCACGGCGCTCGTGCTCGAGGTCGGCTTCCACGCCGAGCATCCGAAGGAGGCCGACAACGACGCCACCATCGACCGCCTGGTCGCCCACGAGTCGCGGTGGCGCAAGATCCTCGGCCCCGAAGCCGAGATCGACGCCTTCCTCGGTCGAGCCGACCACTGGCGTCGCATCTCGGAGCTGTGGATCGATCCCGACCTCAGCGATCCCGGGATCGGGATCGACGTGGCGTCACGCCTGGTCGACTACATGACGGCCCTCGAACCCCACCGCCGCTGAGCCGGCTCAGCGGAAGTCGCGGGAGGGGACGGCGGCCCCGATGGGGAGGGGCTCGAGCTTGTCGGCCACGATGTTGACCACCCCCTCGACCTTCTCGAGCCGGCCCCGGATCAGCAGGGCCGGCGCCGACCGGGCCACGGTGCGGAAGCGGCTCCAGCAGCCCCGCGAGCAGATCACGTTGATGAGCCCCGTCTCGTCCTCGAGGTTGATGAAGGTGGTGCCCCCGGCCGTGGCCGGACGCTGCCGGTGGGTGACCACGCCACCGACCCAGACCCGGGTGCCGTGGTCGCAGTCGTGCAGGCGGGCGGCCGGCACCACCCCGAGCCCATCGAGCTCGGCCCGCACGAACCGGGTGGGGTGCCCCTCGGGCGCCACCCCCGTGGCCCACAGGTCGGCCGCCGCCTCCTCCCACTCGCTCATGCCGGGCAGGGCGGGGGCGTCGGTGCCGGTGACGATGCCGGCGAGCCGGTCGGCCCCCGACTGGGCCACGGCGCCGGCCGCCCAGAGCGCCCGGCGCCGATCGAGGTCGAGGGAGGCGAAGGCGCCGGCCGTGGCCAGGGCCTCGAGGTGGGCCAGGGTGAGCCCCACGGCGGTCGCCCCCCGCGACCGGCCCCGACCGGCGGCACGGTCGGCCGCCCGGGCGGCGGCGAGGGCCCGCATCTCCACCCGGCGGGCGCAGTCCTCCATCGAGGCGAACGGGCCGTTGGCCTCCCGCTCGGCCACGATCAACCCGGCCAGGTCGTCGCCGAGCCCCCGCACCGAGGACAGGCCGATCTGCACGGCCGGCTGCTCGGGGATCCGCCCCCCGAACGGATAGGCGGACCCGGCCGACGGGTGCCGGTCCCGGGCCCGAGTGCGCTCTGGATGCGGATCGGTGCACAGGGGCCCCGAATTGCATCCAGACGGCGGGGGTGGGGCGGGCCAGCGCAGCGAAGAGCCGACGGCGCTCTCGTTGATGTCGGGGGTGAGGACGGTGACGCCGTGCCGGCGGGCGTCCTGCACCAGCGAGTGGGGCGAGTAGAACCCCATGGGCTGGGCGTCGAGGAGGGCGGCACAGAACGCCGCCGGGTAGTAGCGCTTGAACCACGAGCTGGCGTACACCAGGTAGGCGAAGGACACCGAGTGGCTCTCGGGGAACCCGTAGTTGGCGAAGGCGGCCAGCTTGTCCCAGATCTGGTCGGCGATCTCCCCCTCGATGCCCCGCTCGGCCATGCCGTCGTAGAGGCGGGCCCGGATGCGCTCCATGCGCTCACGGCTGCGCTTGGAGCCCATGGCCTGGCGGAGCTGGTCGGCCTCGGCCGGGGTGAACCCGGCCACGTCGATGGCGATCTGCATGAGCTGTTCCTGGAACAGGGGGACGCCGAGGGTCTTGGCCAGGGACGGCTCGAGCAGGGGGTGGAGGTAGGTGACCGGCTCCTCGCCCTTGCGGCGCCGGATGTAGGGGTGCACCGACCCGCCCTGGATGGGCCCCGGACGGATGAGGGCGACCTCCACCACCAGGTCGTAGAAGGTGCGGGGACGCAGGCGGGGCAGGGTGGCCATCTGGGCCCGGCTCTCGACCTGGAACACCCCGATGGAGTCGGCCTCGCACAACATGTCGTAGACGGCGTCGTCCTGGGGGATGGTGGCCAGGTCGATGGTGAGGCCGTGGTGCTCGGCCACCAGGTCGACGGCGTAGTGCAGGGCCGAGA
>JAKOVR010000065.1 GCA_029782025.1 Actinomycetes bacterium
CTCATCGCCATCCTGGGCGAGTCGTTCCGGGCCACCACCACCGACGCCATCGACAGCGCCGTGCGGGCCGACTTCGTGGTGAACACCGGCGCGGTGGGGCTGAAGGGCGTGAGCCCCGAGCTCACCCGGCAGCTGGCCGCCGTGCCGGGCGTCGAGGCCGCGGCCGGGTTGCGGGCCGGCGTGGCCCGGGTCGAGCTGGCCCCCTCGCTCGTCTTCGGCATCGACCCCACCGCCTTCCCGAAGAACATCCGCTTCGACGTCACCGAGGGCAACCTGGCCGCGCTCGGCAACGACGGGGTGGCCATCACCGCCGACGAGGCCAAGGAGAAGGGATGGTCGGTGGGCACCCGGCTGAAGGCGTCGTTCCTCCAGGCCGGCGACCGGATGCTCACGGTGCGGGCCGTGTTCACGAGCGAGCTGCTGCGGGGAACGAGCGGCTACTTCGTCGACCTCCGCCTCTACGCCAGCGTGTTCCCCGCCTCGGAGCAGACCGACTTCCAGATCTACGTGAAGCTGGCGGAGGGCGCCGATCCGGCCGCCGTCCGACCCGCCCTCGACGCCGCCGCCAAGCGCTTCCCCCCGTGCAAGATCGAGGACCTCACCCAGTTCAAGGCCACCCGCACCAAGCCCATCGACAACTTCGTGTTCTTCCTGTGGGCACTGCTCGCCCTGGCCGTGGTGATCTCGATGCTCGGCATCGTCAACACGCTGCTGCTCAACGTCGTCGAGCGGACGCGCGAGATCGGCCTCCTGCGCGCCGGCGGGATGACCCGCCAGCAGGTGCGGGCGACCGTGCGGTGGGAGGCGGTGCTGCTCTCGGTCATCGGCGCCGCGCTCGGGATCGCCGTGGGCACCGCGTTCGCCGCCGCCATCGTGCGGGCCTTCCACGACGAGGGGCTCACGTCCTTCGCCCTCCCCTACGGCCAGCTCCTCACCGTGCTGGTCGTGGCCGGGGCCGCCGGGGTGCTGGCCGCCCTGTGGCCGGCGCGGCGGGCGGCCCGCCTCGACGTGCTCCGGGCCATCGCTCACGAGTGACAGATCTCAAGCGACTCATCATGGCCTCGAAGTTCTATGCCTACCGAAAGGGCGAAGCCGGATTCCTTGCCGGCCTCTGTGTGCTGGCCGCGGCGTGCGTCTACACCCTCGCCGTTCCGGAGGGTGTCGTTCCTCGCGGCCGAACGGCCGGCGGCGCAGAGCTGGTCTTCATCCGCTCGGTATCCGTGACGTCGCTCGTGTGCATAGGGATCCTGATCCTCGACATCGTGTGGGCGATGGTGCGTCGGAGTCCGGTCGTAGAGCTAATGGAAGAACGGATTGTGGTACGTCGCCCACTTCGGCGGCCACAGTCCATACCCATCGGCAACATCGTGGATGTGGAGGCCCGCCTCGGCACGGACGACGGGCTTGTCGTTCCTAAGAGGATCCGGCTCCACTTGTGGCGAGGCCGACCCGTTTGGCTCCCGGGCACGAGCGAGGGCACCCGACTCGTCGCGGAGCTGAGCGCGCTCATGCAGACGCACGGACCGAAGGACTCCTCGGACTTCTGGTCGTAGGCACCGAGCGCGGCGCTCGGCAGCGTCGCTCCGCCGGTGACCGTGGCGTCCGCCCGTTCTCGCAGCTACTCGTCGATGGGCGCCATCTCGCTCATGTCCCAGAAGGCGCGCATCGACGTGATCCGCCCGTCCTCGGCGAAGGTCATCACGTCGATGGCGTCGACGGCCAGCTTGGCCCCGCCCATGGTGGTGACGATGCGCTGGGCGAACGCGCCCTCGTGGCCGACGACCGCCACCGGCCCGACGAGGCGCAGCTCGAGCGAATCCGACAGGGAGTGCACGAAGTCCCAGAACTCGCCCAGCTCGGCCTGGCCCCGCTTGACCTCCGCGCCCACCGGGTCCTCGACGGTGGCGTCCTCCGTGAAGAGCGCCAGCCAGCCCGCCCGGTCGTTGGCGGAGAAGCGGGCGACGTAGTCGGCGATCGTCTGCTTGATGTCTTCGGTCGTGGCCATGTCGCTACGGTGCCACACATGGCCCGACCCACCCGAATCATCCTCGCCCTCGCCGTCGCGTCGGCCCTCGGTGCCGGCTGCGGGAACGACGCCCGCAACATCGCCGACTCGCCCGCCGGCAACACCGCCGTCCCCGCCACCACCGACAGCAGCGGCCGGGTCGGGCCCGCCCTCGACCGGGTGCAGGTGCGGTTGGAGCCGGTGGCCACCGTGGAGAGCCCCACCGCGCTGAGCCCGCGGCCCGGCACCACCGATCTCTACGTGACCGAGCAGGTGGGCCGCCTCCGGCGGATCGCTGACGGCCGGCTCGACGCCACCCCTGCGGTCGACATCAGCACGCGGGTGGCCGCCGGCGGCGAGCGGGGGCTGCTGGGCGTGACGTTCTCGCCCGACGGCCGCACCCTGTTCCTCTACTACACGGCCAAGGATGGCGCCATGACCGTGTCGTCGTACCCGATGCCGGGAACGACCGCCGATCCCGCGGCCGAGCAGGTGCTCCTCAGCATCCCCCACCCCCGCGGCAACCACAACGGCGGCGCCCTCGTCACCGGGCCCGACGGGTACCTCTACATCGGCACCGGCGACGGCGGGGGCGGCGGCGACCCCGACGGCAACGGCCAGCGCACCGACACCCTCTACGGGCGCATCCTCCGTGTCGACCCCGCCGCCCCCACCGCCGGCCGCCCCTACGGCATCCCCGCCGACAACCCCTTCGCCGATGGGAGCCGGGGCCGGCCCGAGGTCTGGTCCTACGGGCTGCGCAACCCCTGGCGCATCGGCTTCGACCAGGCCACCGGCGATCTCTGGATCGCCGACGTGGGCCAGAACGAGATCGAGGAGATCAACCGGGTCACGGTGGCCCAGGGTCGGGGCCGGGGCGCCAACTTCGGGTGGAACCTGATGGAGGGCAACGAGCCCTACGAGGGCGGGAAGGCCCCGGAGAACCACACCCCGCCGGTGTTCGAGTACGGCCACGCCGGGGGCAACTGTTCGGTGATCGGGGGGTACGTGTACCGCGGCGCGTCGATCCCGGCCCTCCGGGGCGCCTACCTCTTCGGTGACCTGTGTAAGGCCCGGATCCTGGCCCTGACCGTGAGCGACGACGGGAAGCGCACCGAGCACCGCGACATCGGCGTGGGCGTCGACGCCGGCTCCCTGGCGTCCTTCGGGCAGGGCAACGACGGCGAGGTCTACGTGCTCTCGCTCAAGGCCGGCCTGCTCCGCCTCACTGCAGCAGATCGCTGAGGGGGTGCACCGTCTGGGGCGACAGCTCCGGGCGCAGGATGAGGCGGGGGCCCCGATCCCAGGTGAGGTAGTTCCACGCCCAGTTCATGAGGACGGACACCCGGTTGCGCACGCCGAGCAGGTAGAGGAGGTGCAGCAGGAGCCAGGCCAGCCAGGCCGCCGCGCCCGTCAGCTTGGTGCCGTTGGGGAGCTCGGTGACGGCCGCCTTGCGCCCGATGGTGGCCATCGTGCCCTTGTCGAGGTAGCGGAAGTCGGTCCGGGGGCGGCGATGGATGGTGCGCACGATCTGCTCGGCCGCGTGCTTGCCGCCCTGGATGGCGGGCTGGGCCAGCTGCGGGAGCCGACCGCCGTGCCCGTCAGGGGCGTCGGCGATGTCGCCCACCACGAACACGTTGGGGTGGCCGTCGACCGACAGGTCAGGGAGCACGGTCACCCGGCCGCCGCGCCCGGTCGGCAGGCCGAGCCGCTCGGCCAACACCCCGGCCTTCACCCCCGCCGCCCACACCAGGGCCCGGGTGGGGATCACCTCGCCGTCGGCCAGCTCCACCGCCTCAGCCGTGACCCGCCGCACGGCCGTGCCCGTGCGCACCTCGACGCCGTGACGTTCGAGCTCTCGCTGGGCGTAGCGCTGACTGCGGCCCGAGAACGGCGTGAGCAGCTGCGGCGCCTGCTCGACCAGCACCACGCGGGCGCGGCGCACGTCGAGATCGTGGAAGTCCTGGCGCAGCACCTTGTCGATCAGCTCGGCCAGCGCCCCGGCCACCTCGACGCCGGTGGGCCCGCCGCCGACGATGACGAACGTGAGCACCCCGTCGTCGAGGAGGGCGGGCACGGCCGCGGCCGCCTCGAACAGCGACAGGATGTGGTTGCGGAGGCGGATGGCGTCCTCGAGGGTGTAGAGCGGGAAGGCGAACTCCTCGGCGCCGTCGATGCCGAAGAAGTTGCAGGCCGACCCGGCCGCCACCACGAGGTAGTCGAACGGCACCGGGTCCTCGTGGGCGCACTGCACGGCGCGCTGGTCCCAGTCGACGCCGGTGACGAGGGCCTTGCGCACGGTCACCCGCTGGGCCCGCCGGAACAGGCCCCGCACCACGTAGCCGACGTCGGCCGCATTCAGGCCGGCGGTGGCCACCTGGTACAGCAGCGGCTGGAACGTGTGGTAGTTGTGCCGGTCGAGGACCATCACGTCGACCGGTTCGCGCTCGAGGGCCTTCGCCGCCGCCAGGCCGCCGAACCCGGCGCCGACGATCACCACGCGAGGCCGGTCGGACATGGCCTCCATCCTGCCCTCGCCCGCGTAACCTTTGCGAGCCACATCTGTCAGGAGCACCATGCCCCACGCGAACCGTGCCCAAGCCCTCGCCGCCCTCACGCTCGCCGGGGTGCTCGCCGCCGGTGCCTGTTCCGGGGGCAAGGCCGGCGAGTCGAGCAACGAAGCCTCCTCGAGCGGGTCGGCCACCTCCAGCACCTTGCCCGGCGGCCGGGTCGGCAGTCTCGGCACCCTGCCCCCCGGCACGAGCTCGACCACCGCCGCGCCCGCCACCAGCGCCCCGTCGAGCACGACCAGCTCGTCCACCACCTCCACCGCGGCGCCGACCACCACCAAGGCGCCGACCACCACCACGG
>JAKOVR010000100.1 GCA_029782025.1 Actinomycetes bacterium
GCGCAGGGTCGCCTCGGAGGACACGGCGGCCCGCATCCGGCTCACGCCGTCCTTCTGTCCCCGCAGGTGGGCGTCGAGGAATCCGGTGATCGCCGCGGCCAAGGCGGGCGAGGCCGTGTCGAACATGTACGGCTCGATGTGCCCCCCGCCCTCGACGGTGAGCAGGTACGCCGGCACGCCGTAGGCCGTGGCGTCGCGCACGAGGCCGACGCTTCCGCTGTAGGGGTTGCCGTCGTTCGTGCCGTGCACGGCCAGCACCGGTGGCATGCCCTGCCCGTCGAAGTAGGCACCCGGGAAGAGCGCGCGACCGCCGGTCATGACCACGACCGCAGCGACGCGCTCGTCGCGGTACCGGCTGTTGTACGCGACGGCGGAAGCGGTGAGCCCGCCATCGGAGTGGCCGATCAGACCGACCCGGCCGGGGTGCAGCACGGGCGGGAGTGGCCCCCCGGGCGTGGACCCGAGCGCCACGACCTGGTCGATCACGAAGGACAGGTCGCCGGGCTGGTGCACGATGTCGGCGCGATCGGCGTTCCCGGACTCGGCGCTCGTGCCCGGGAACGCCGGGGCGATGGTGATATAGCCGGCCTCGGTCAACGCCGTGAGGATGCGCTCGTAGCCCGCGGCGGGGAGCCGGTAGCCATGGGCCATGGCCACGAGCGGGAAGGCCCCGTCGGCCGGGACCGTCCCCTTCTCGCCCGGTCGGCCGCGAGCCGGGTAGTGCACCAACGTCGGCACGGCCCGGCCTCGCGCCGGATCCGTGAAGGTCTGCCAGAACGTGCCCACAGCGTGCCGGGTCGCCGCCGGGGTGGTGGTGGGAGCGGGGGAGGCGCTCGCGGTCGACACGGTCCCGGCTGGCGCCTCCGTGTCCGGTGACGGCACCGTACCCAGCGGTGACGACGTGTCCGTCTCGGTGAGGGCCGTTGCGGCCGGCCCGCGGCCCGGGGCGCTTCCCGGGGCCGTCGAGTCAGGACGGGGCGGCGCCGCGTAGGACGCCCCCGAGCCCTCGGCCGTCGCGCAGGCCCCGGCCAGAGCCACGACGACCGCGGGTGACACCAGCGCTCGGCCGACGCGCCTCCAGCCGGCACCGGGGACGGTCCGCGGGGGCTGCGGTACACGCCCCGGCCGCCGGCGGACGAAGCGCCCGCCGTTCGGGCCTCGCTGCTGCGGTGTCCCGGCCATCCGCCGATTCTGCCCCGGCCGGGGCCCCGGGCGACCGCGGTCGGACCCGATCGCATCCTCCTCGGTTGGCCCGCCCGGCCAAGGCGATGTGCTAGCAACCGGGGCGTCGAACGCGATCGAGTCCGAACGGGGAGTCCATGTTTCTCGAAGGCAAGCACTACGGGCTGGGGTTGGCCAACGCCCACAACGAGACGGAGCAGCGGCTGGCCGCCACCGAGGACCTGTTCGATCCGATGACCTTCCGCCTCCTCGACGAACTGGGACTCCCGCCGGGCGCGCGTTGCCTCGAGCTCGGGGCGGGGTCCGGATCGGTCGGCCGATTCCTGGCCGACCAGATCGAAGGCAGCACCGTCGTGGTCACCGACATCGACACCACCCAGCTGCGCGACCTCCACGAACCGGACAACGTCGAGATCCGGGAGCACGACGTCCGCACCGACCCGCTGGAGGAGGGCCACTACGACCTCATCCACGCCCGGCTCCTGCTCGAGCACCTCCCCGAGCGGTTGGCGGTGCTCGACAAGCTGGTGCGCTCGCTGCGCCCCGGCGGCTGGCTGATGATCGAGGACGTGGACATGACGAACATGGCCTACCTGGACCACCATCGGCTGTTCTTCGAACCCCACCACACCGGGGATGCGTGCCGGGCGATCACCCTCGCGGCGGTCGAGCACGGGGCCGACCTCGGCCTCGATTACTGCTTCGGTCGAGAGCTGCCGAGGCACCTGCGCAACGCCGGGCTCGTCGACGTCGACGCGGAGGCGGCCAGCCGGCTGGTCACCGGCGGGTCGTCGCACGCCGTCTACTACGAGCTCCTGCTCCCGCACCTGCGCGTGGCCCTCCGCGACCGTCCGGAGGTGCAGGAGTCCGACTTCGACGACTGGGAGACCGCGTTGCGCTCGCCCGACACGATGTTCCAGGGTCTGACCATGGTGTCGGCCTGGGGTCGCCGGCCGTAGGGGCGGTCAGGGCCGGGGACGGCGCTCGGGCTCGCTGCCGCGCAGCGTGCGTCGGCGTGACGTTTCCAGCCGTGACGTGCGTAGCCTGCGGCCATGACGTTCACCGCCGCCGACGCCGGACCCGCCTACCAGGGGGTGCGCGAGCGCCTCACCACGCTGCTGGCCTCGGCCGATCCCGGTGCCGACGCCACCGTGGTGCCGCACTGCCCCGGGTGGTCGGTGCGGCAGGTGGTCGCCCACCTGGCCGGCGCCTGCGAGGACATCCTGGAGGGCCGGCTGGACGGCGTGGCCTCCGAGGAGTGGACCGATGCGCAGGTCCGCCGGCACGCCGACGAAGGGCTGGCCGACCTGCTGGATCGGTGGTCGGACGTGGGCCCCCAGGTCGAAGCGATCACCGGCGCCTTCCCCACGGCGGCTGCCGCCCAATTCATCTTCGACGCGGTCACCCATGAGCACGACCTCCGCCACGCGCTCGGCGCGCCGGGGGCCCGCGACAGCGATGCCGTCGGCATCGCCACGGTGTTCCTCTCCAGGTCCCTGGGCGGGGTCATCACGCAGCAGCGGCTCCCCGCGCTCGCTCTGCACCTCGCCGGCCGCGAGGACCAGGTGCTGGGCGGGGAGCCGTCGGCCGTCACGCTCACGGCCACACCGTTCGAGTTCGTGCGCTCGTTCGGGGGCCGACGGAGCGAGGCCCAGATCCGTGCCCTCCACTGGGACGGCGATCCGTCGCCGTATCTGTCGTTCCTCGAGGGCATCTTGACCGCTCCGTCCGACGACATCGTCGAGTAGCTCGGAGCGGAGGCGGAGGGGGCGCCTCCGGCGCGCAGATCAGCGCTGGGGCGCGGAGCGCGCTGGTTTCGACGAGCGGCCGGTGTCGGCGCGCTCGGTCTCGGCTCGGATGCGGGCCTTGGTGGCCGCCCAGGAGCAGATGGGGCAGCCGAGCAGGTCGTGCCGCAGCGCCGGGCAGTGCTCCCGGCCAAAGAAGATGATCTGGAGGTGGCGGCGGTTCCAGGTGGCGCGGGGGAACACCGCCTTGAGGTCGCGCTCGGTCCGCTCGACCGTGGTGCCGTTCGACAGCCCCCAGCGAGCGGCGAGGCGGTGGATGTGCGTGTCGACGGGGAACGCCGGCACGCCGAAGCCCTGGGCCATGACCACGCTCGCCGTCTTGTGCCCGACCCCGGCCAGGGACTCGAGGAAGGTCCAGTCGCCGATCACCTCGCCGCCGGCCTCCACGATCTGGTGGGCGGCGAGCCAGAGGTTCCGGGCCTTGGTGGGGGCCAGGCCCACCTCGCGGATGAGCTCGAGGATCCGGTCGGGGCCGAGCGCCACCATCGCCTCGGGGGTGTCGGCTTCGGCGAAGAGCGCCGGGGTGACCTGGTTGACCTTCTTGTCGGTGGTCTGGGCCGAGAGGGCGACCGCCACCAGCAGGGTGTACGGATCGCGGTGGTCGAGCGGGATCGGGGGATCCGGGTACAGGTCGTCGAGGATGTCGCCGATCAGATCCGCCTTCTCCTGCCGTCTCACGTCGGAGGACGCTATCGGTCGATGACGGCTCCCTCGCAGCTCGCGGCTCGGCGCCCGCAGTCGTCCACGCCTGGTGACCGGCCGACCCCTCGAGCATCGAGTCAACGGGGGGCTGGAGGCCTGTTGGTAACATGCGGCACCCATGGCGAGAGACACCGAGGTCGGAGTGGTGGGTCGATCGCCCGGGGAGCGAACCTTCGGGGCCATCGCCTGGTCGGCCCTTGCCGGAGCGTTGGCTCTGTTCGCCGCCACCTCCGACCGCGGGTTGGATCTCACGGACGAGAGCTTCTACCTGCTCTCCTTCCGTTTTCCGGACTCCACGCCGGCGGGGATATGGCAGTTCCCGCACATCGCTTCAGCCTTGACCTTCGGCCGAACGCTCGATGCTCGGGGGTACCGGCTCCTGGCCATCGCCGCGCTGGCCCTCGCTTCGACCAGCCTCACGCTGGCGACTGTCCGATTCCTGGAGCAGCGCCTCCCAACGCTGCATCGGACCTTGCCTTCCCGCCCGACGCTGGTCGCCTTCGGCGTGACGGTCGGCCTCCTGCAATTCGCATGGCTGCCGCGGACCCTCTCCTACTACACGCTGGCCGCAGCCCTCGGGCAGCTGGCCGCGGCCGCCGTGCTCATGGCCGTGTGTCCACCCGGCGTCCGGGTCGTCGACCTCCGGTCCGTGGCGTTCGGCGTGACCGCCGGCGCGCTCCTGTTCCTCCTCTTCTTCGCCGACTTCCCGGCGGCGATCGCGGTGGGCGCGCTCGTGACCGCGTTCTTGTTCCTCACCGTCCAGGTGCGGTCCGCGCTCGTACTGGCCGGCGCCATTGCCGCCGGGGTCGTCGTGTGCGCCGTGTTCCTCACGAGGGACCTGTGGGGCGGCCCGTTCGATGCCCGGGGTCTGCTGTCCGCCATCCCGAAGGTGGCCAACAACCAGCACGGCGCCGGGACGCTCATCGCCGTGTACCTCGAGGAGTTGCGGACGATCGGTCTCCTCACTGTCCCGTCGCTGACCCTCGGGCTGCTCTTCGCCGCCCCCCGGCTCGCCGAGTTCGTCGCTTCCGCGCATCGCCGCCGCGCTGCCATCGCGCTCTCCGTGCCGGCTCCGCTGGGCATCGCCGCCGCCGTTCCCGGGTGGTTCGCCGACGCCAACGAGAGCTACTTCCGGGCCTTCTTCACCTGCTCCAGCGGTGTCGTGGTCGGCTTCCTGATCGTGGTGGCGGCCAACCACGTCGAGGCGATCCGGTCCGGGCAACGGCGCCGGCGCGTCCTGCCCGCCGGCCGGGGCGAGGCTCGGACCGTGGTCGCGCTGGTCGGGTTCCTCGTCGCCCTCCCCGTCGCCACGAGCGTCGGAACGAACAACGTCGTGTTCCTCGTGGCGATGAACGCGGCGGGGTCGATCGCCTGTGCCCACATCATCGCGTGGGCCATCCGCGAGGCCGCCTTCCCGGACTCGGCGCCAGGAGCGGCCCTGCGGTTCGGTCCCCTGGTCGCCCTCACGCTGATCACCGGCATCCTCCTCGTGCACGGTGGGATCATGAACCCCTACCGCGTCGGGACGAACCTCTTCGAGCAGGATCAACTCGTCTCCGGCATCGCGGGCGGCGATCTCCTGCTCGACCGGGGCCGGGCGACGACGCTCATCTCCGTTCGCGACGCCATCCACAGCATCCCCTCGTTCCGGCCGGGCGACCCGATCGTGGTGGGAGGCAACCTGGAGGGCTTCGCACTGGTGGCCGGCGGGCGGATCCCGGGCTCGCAGTACTTCTCGGACGACCCGGACGCGATGTGCCCCTTCCTGGCCGCGGTGCCCGACGATCTCGCCCGCACCAACATCGTCATCCGCAGCACGAGGGAGCCGTCCGGCTTCGACGCCTGTTTCCACGACCACGTTCCCGGCTTCCCCGACGCGTTCGAGGTCAAGGCCACGATCCCCGGGGGGCTGATGCCGGGAAGTCGGGCGGACCCGGCCAAGCGCGGCGCGCCGCCCGGCATCGAGATCCTGGTGCGGCGGGGGAGTTGACAGCCGAGGGCACGGGATCGGCTCAGCGCCCCGATAGCGTGCCGGGATGGCCGACACCCGTGCCGGAGACGCCGCGACGCCGCGGGTGGTCGTCGCCGGCCTGGGCGACACCGGCGTCCTCGTCGCCGTCGGGCTCGCCCGGCACGCGACGGTGGTCGGCGTCGCCACCAAGCCGGCCCTGGTGAGCGGGCAGGAGCTGGGCAACCGGCTGGCCCGGCCCGAGCACTGGCGCCGCAACTTCCTCCTCCCGTTCGACCGATTCCGCCGGCTCGACGGCGTAGAGGTGCTGCACGGGCGTATCACCCGCGTCGACCCGGACCGTTCCGAGGTGCACGTCGAGCAGGCCGACGGTGTCGGCGCGGTGGTCCAGCCCTACGACGCGCTGGTCATCGCCTCGGGCGTCACCAACGGGTTCTGGCGCCACAACCGGGTGGAGACCCTTGCCGATGTCGAGCGCGACCTGGCCGAGGTCGCGGCGCAGCTCGAGGCGGCCGGCTCGGTGGCGGTGGTGGGCGGCGGTGCCACCGGGGTGAGCGTGGCCGCGAGCCTCGCCCGCCGGCACCCGGGTAAGGCGGTGCACCTGTTCCACAGCGGCGACGAGCCGCTCCCCGGCTACCACCCGGCGGCGCGCCGGTGGGCCGTCGACCAGCTCGCGCAGTCTGGCGTCCACCGCCACCCCGGCCACCGGGCCGCCGTCCCCGACGGGTTCCGCACCGATCGCCTCACCACCGGGCCGATCGAATGGTCGACGGGCCAGGAACCGTTCGAGGCCGACGTCACGCTGTGGGCGCTCGGCTAGGTGCACCCCAACAGCGGGTACCTGCCGGCCGACATGCTCGACGAGGGAGGATTCGTGCGGGTCGACGAGCACCTGCGGGTGCCGGGGTACTGCAACGTGTTCGCCGTGGGCGACATCGCCGCCAGCGATCCCCACCGCAGCTCGGCCCGCAACTGGGGCTACCTCGTGGTGGCCCACAACGTGCGGGCCTTCCTGCGGGGCCGGGAGGGCCGGATGCGCCGCTTCCGGGCGCCGGCCAACCGCTGGGGATCGATCCTCGGCCTCCAGGACGACGGCATGACGGTCTTCCAGCCCACGGGCCGCTCGTTCCGAGTCCCCCATCGGGCGGTGCAGCCGCTCCTGTTCCGGGCCTGGACCCACGGCCTGCTCTACCGGGGCCTGCGCTCGCCAGACGCCACCCCGCCCGGCCGCTGACCCGTCCTTGTCCTCGTGGGTGCGCAATGCACCGCGAACCGTTGCATTGCGCACCCACGGGGATCAGTGGGGTTCAGTGGTCGAGGCGGAGGAGGCGGCGGGCGTTGGCGTCGAAGGTGGCGGCGAGGTCGACGTCGCCGTGGCTGGGGTCGAGGGACTGGTCCCAGCCGGCCAGGTTGGTGCCGGCGACCACGTGGTCGGCGCCGAAGGCGGCCAGCAACGCGCCGAGCGCACCGGGTCCGCCCACGTGGGCGTCCCACCACAGGCGGCCGAGCCGCTCGGCCACCGCGCCGGGCGGGGCCAGCGCCGCCGGTCCCCACGGTCGGGTGCGGGCGGCGTGCTCCATCCGCTCGGCCAGCCAGGCCGTGGCCCCGCCACCGTGGCTGACGCAGACGTCGAGGGCGGGATGGCGATCGAGGACTCCGCCGAGCACCAGCGTGGCGACGGCCAGCGTCTCCTCGTAGAGGAAGCCCAGCCACAGATCGCCGTCGAAGCGGGCCAGCCGGGCGTCGCGGCGGGGCCGGTCGATGCCGTCGGGGGCGGGATGGAGGAACACGGGCACGTCGAGATCGGTGGCTGCGGTCCACACCACGTCGAAGGCCTCGTCGTCGAGCGGGCGACCGAGGTCGGTGCCGATGGCGGCGCCGAGCAGGCCGAGCTCGCCGACGGCCCGCCGCAGCTCGTCGGCGGCGCGAGCCGGGTCCTGCATCGGGAGCTGGGCGAGACCGGCCAGCCGGCCCGGCGCAGTGGCGACCACGGCGGCCAGCTCGTCGTTGTGACGACGGGCGAAGGCGCCGGCCCACTCGGCGTCGACCCCGGGGAAGTAGGTGAGCGGGTTGGGGGACAGCACCTGCAGGTCGATGCCGGCCGCGTCCATGGCGGCGAGACGGACGGCGGCATCCATGAAGGGGCTGTGCCGGTAGCGCACCCCGATCAGCTCGTAGGTGCCGACACGGAAGCAGGGCGGCCGGCCGGTGGTCGGGTCGCCGTCGTCGAGCTCGGGGCCGTGCGGTCCGGCCGC
>JAKOVR010000131.1 GCA_029782025.1 Actinomycetes bacterium
CCCCCCCACAGGGTCAGGGATGTGGTCAGCGGGCGGGGCGAAGGTTCGGGGGGTCGATGGGGGGATCGGCGAGCGACAGGGCCTTGAGGAGGAGGCGGGCCAGCGTGGCCTGCTCCTGGGCCGAGAGACGCAGGACCGCCTCCGGGGCAACGCTCAGGTGGGCCATGGCCCGGTCGAAGGCCCGGTGCCCGGCGCGCGTGAGGCGGACGAGCTTGACGCGCCGGTCCGTGGGCGAGGGAACCCGTTCGGCCAGACCCCGTGCTTCGAGGGCGTCGACGATCTGGGTGATCATCGAGGCATCGCAGTGGAGGGCGGTGGCCAGGTCCCGCATCGGCTGCTCGCCGTGGTGGTGGATCGTGAGCAGGGCCTTGAGGGCGCCGGCGGTGAGGCCGAGCTCCTGGGCCGCCTCGTTGAAGCGGCTGTGGTTCTGGGGCCCCATGAACAGGGCGGCGACGCAGCTCCACGCCGTTCGGCCGTCGAGCGGCGGGCCGGCGTCGGACCCCCGCACCTTCGCCACGGTGGTCGCTCCTCCGGTCGGGCGCGAGGTGGTCGGGACCATGGCCCGATCCTAGGAGCCGACAGGCTTGCTTGAAACCGGTGAACGGTCAATTTTGGTAAATGGTTGTCAAAGTTCAAGGACTGCCCGTAGCCTCCACCTCCATGTCCGAGTACGCCATCCGCGCCGAAGGTCTCGTGAAGCACTTCGGCGACGTGCACGCGCTCGAGGGGATCGATCTCGCCGTCCGGCCCGGCCGGGTCTACGGCCTGCTCGGCCCCAACGGCGCCGGGAAGACCACCGCGGTCCGAATCCTCACCACGATCCTGCAGCCGACCGGGGGCCTGGCCGAGGTCCTGGGCGTCGACGTCACCAAGGATCCCCAGTTCGTCCGCGAGAACATCGGCCTGGCCGGCCAGTACGCCGCCGTCGACGAGAACCTCACCGGCCGGGAGAACCTCCGGCTCATCGGCAAGCTGACCCACATGCCCAAGCCAGCCGTGGCCGGACGGGCCGACGAGCTGCTTGCCCGCTTCGGGCTCGAGCACGCCGCCGACCGTCCCTCGAAGACCTACTCCGGCGGTATGCGCCGCCGGCTCGACCTCGCCGCCGCCCTCGTCCACGAGCCACCGGTGCTGTTCCTCGACGAACCCACGACCGGCCTCGACCCCGCCAGCCGCCAGGACCTGTGGGGCGTCATCGAGGAGCTCGTCGCCGACGGCACCACGGTGCTGCTCACCACGCAGTACCTCGAAGAGGCCGATCGCCTGGCCGAGCGCCTGGCCGTGATCGACTCCGGCACCGTGATCGCCGAGGGCACCCCGCACGAGCTGAAGTCCCAGCTCGGCGCCACCGTGGTCGAGGTCGGGTTCCCGTCCTCCGACGCCGCCGGTCGCGCCGCCGACGCCCTGCGTCGATCCGGGGCCGCGGGCGCGGGCACCGCCGAGCTGCGGGTCGAAGGCCACCTGGTCGAGCTGCCGGTCGACGACGGCCCGAAGGCCGTCGTGTCCATCCTGCGCACCCTCGACGACGACGGGCTCAGCCCCACCACCATCAACGTCCGAGAGCCCAGCCTCGACGACGTCTTCCTGTCCCTCACCGGCCACAAGGCCGAAGCCGACCGGGACGCCGAGCAGGCGGCGACCAAGGGCCGCGGCCGCAAGCAACGAGGTGCCGCATGACCACCGTGACCACCACCGTCGACGGGCCCGCCACCCGCACGGCCGCCCACGGCAACACCCTGTCGTGGCTCGTCTCCGATTCCATCGCCGTCACGGGCCGCTACCTCAAGGCCTACCAGCGCGTGCCCCAGCTGCTGGTCTTCTCCACCATCCAGCCCATCATGTTCGTGCTGCTGTTCCGCTACGTCTTCGGGTCAGCCATCCCGATCTCCGACGACGTCAGCTACGTCGACTACCTCATGCCCGGCATCTTCGTGCAAACGGTGCTGTTCGGTTCGACGTCCACTGGCGTCGGGCTGGCCGAGGACGCCGGCAAGGGTCTGCTCGAGCGGTTCCAGTCCCTGCCCATGTCGCGGGCGGCGGTCCTCATCGGGCGCACGCTCGCCGACCTCGTCCGCAACATCTTCGTCGTCATCCTGATGACCGCCGTCGGGTTCGCCGTCGGCTTCCGCTTCCACAACGGGATCGGCAACTTCGTCCTGTGCCTCACGCTCATCGTGGTGTTCGGGTTCGCCTTCTCCTGGGTGGCCGCAGTCATCGGGCTCGGCGCTCCGAACTCCGAGGCGGCCCAGGCCGCCATCTTCCCGTTCATCTTCCCCCTCACCTTCGCCTCGTCGGCCTTCGTGCCCACCTACGGGATGCCCGACGCCTTGCGATGGTTCGCCGAGCACCAGCCGGTGTCGATCGTGGTCGACGCCGCCCGCACCTTCGTGCTCGGCACCGTGCCGCCCACCAAGGACGGGCACCAGGTCCTCCTCGAGGGCTCGGCCGGCGGGAAGCTCCTCGTGGGCCTGCTCTGGACGGCGATGATCATCGCGGTCGCCGCTCCCCTGGCCGTGCGGGCCTACCGGCGCAAGACCGGCTGAGCCGTGCTCAGCGGGCGCCCCGCACCAGCCGTCCCGGTCGGGCGCCGGTGTCCTCCCCGTCCGCCATCACCGTCTCGCCGGCCACGATGGTCTCGACGTAGCCCTCGGCCCGTTGGAGCAAGCGGCGGGCCCCGGCCGGCAGGTCGTGGACGACCTGGGGAGCGGGGAGGCGCAGCCGGTCCAGGTCGATCAGGTTGAGGTCGGCCCGGAAGCCCGGCGCCAGGCGGCCCCGGTCGCCGAGACCGTAGAGGTCGGCCGTCTCGGCGGTGAGCTTGCGCACGGCGTGCTCCAACCCGAGCCGGGCCCCATTGCCGGCCCGACGGTCGCGCACCCAGTGGGTGAGCACGAAGGTGGTGGACGACGCGTCGCACGTCTGGCCGGCGTGGGCGCCGCCGTCGCCCAGCCCCACCACCGAGGCCGGGCTGGCCAGCATCTCGTGGTTGGCGTCGAGGTTGCCGCCGGCGTAGCCGAGGATCGGGGCGTTGACGAGCTGCTCGCCGCCCTGCCCGAGGAGCAGGTCGTAGACGACGGCCCACGGGGACACGCCGCGGGCGGCTGCCATGGCCGCCGCGCTGTGCGCCGGGGGCGGCTCGTAGTCGGGCGGGTCGTCGACCGGGAACAGGCGGTCGGGCCGCATGAAGCCCGAGACGATGGGGTCGTCGGCCACCGCTTCGAGCTCAGCGATGGCCAGCCGACGCACGTCGGGGTCGGCCAGCCGGGCCACCAGCTCGTCGTGCGGGAGGCGGCCCACCTCCCGCCACAGCGGGATGTACATGAGCGGGTGGAGCGTCCGCAGCCCGAGGAGCAGCGACACCGTCCGGGCGTGGACCTGGGGGCGGACGTCGATCCCTGCGGCCTGGGCTTCCTCGGCGCCGCGCAGGAGCGCTCGCCAGGCGTCGGGGGCCTGGTGGTTCTGGTTGAGCCCGAAGCAAACGGGACGGCCGATGCGCTGGGCGAGGCGGCGCATCCAGTCCATCTCCCGGGCCGGGGCGTCGAGGTCCTCGCCCATGATCCCGGCCGGGGCCAGCTCGAACACACCGGTGCCGAGCTCGCCCAGCACCTCGCCGATGGCGAAGAGCTCGTCCTCGGCCGCGAAGGTGCCGGGGACGGGCCGACCGTCGACAGCCATGTGCATGATCGTGCGGCTGGTGGAGAACCCCAGGGCGCCGGCCTCCATCCCCTGCCGGACGATGGCGGCCATCGCCGCCAGGTCCTCGCCGGTGGCCGGCTCGTTGTCGGCCCCCCGCTCCCCCATCACGTAGGCCCGGACGGCGCCGTGGGGCACCTGGGTGCCGACGTCGATGGCGTGCGGGAGCGAGGCCAGCACGTCGAGGTACTCCGGGAAGCTCTCCCATCCCCACCGGATCCCCTCGTGCAGCGCCGTGCCCGGGATGTCCTCCACGCCTTCCATGAGCCCGATGAGCCACTCGTGGCGGTCGGGCCGGACGGGCGCGAACCCCACGCCGCAGTTGCCCATCACCACCGTGGTGACGCCGTGCCAGCAGCTCGGCGTGAGGAGCGGGTCCCAGGTCGCCTGCCCGTCGTAGTGGGTGTGCATGTCGACGAAGCCCGGGGTGAGGAGCAGGCCGTCGGCGTCGACGGTCCGCCGGGCCGGGCCCGCCACCGTGCCGGCAGGCCCGACGGCGGCGATCACCCCGCCGGCGACGGCCAGGTCGCCGGCGAAGGCGGGCGCCCCCGTGCCGTCGACGACGGTCGCGCCTCGGATCACCAGGTCGTGCATGTGTCCCCCTCGGATCGGTCGGACCCCAGCCGCGCCCGCACGGTAGCGCGCGCTCGCGGCGGCGCCGACGGCGCGAGACTTCGTCCATGACGGACTCCCCGACCTTTCGCATCGAGCAGCACCCGGTCCACCTCGGCCTCGGCGCCACCGTCGTGCCCCAGCCGGCCTTCTCCGGTGAGGTCTCCTGGTACGAGGGCTACGGCCAGCGCCACGGCGACGACGGCCGAGAGGGGCGCTTGGTCGCCATCCACCGGTTCGACGGCCCGTGGACCACCTGGGAGGTCCACCCCAACGGGGAGGAGCTGGTGGTGTGCCTCCAGGGCGAGATCCACCTCGTCCAGGAGATCGACGGCGAGCGGCGCGGGGTCACCCTGCAGGCCGGCGACGCCATCGTCAACCCCGCCGGCGTGTGGCACACCGCCACCGAGGCCCGCGATGCGCAGGTGCTGTTCGTGACCGCCGGCGAGGGGACCCTGAACGAGGTCCGCTGAGCGGACCGGCCGCTCGGGCCTGGATCAGCCGCCGAGAGCGGCGATGGCCGCCGCCACCGCCAGCACCCGCCGGGCGTTGTCGACGTGGAGGTTCTCGATCATCCGCCCGTCGACGGTGACCACGCCCTTGCCGGCCGCAGTCGCCTCCTCGAAGGCGGCGATGATCCGGCTGGCCTGCTCGACCTCGGCCTCGCTCGGGGCGAAGACCCGGTTGCAGGGCTCGAGCTGCGAGGGGTGGATCAGGGTCTTGCCGTCGAAGCCCATCTGGCGACCCTGCACGCACTCGGCCTCGAACCCGGCCTCGTTCTTGATGTCGTTGTAGACGCCGTCGAGGATCACCTTGCCGGTGGCCCGCGCCGCCAGGAGGCACAGCCCGAGCCCGGTCAGCAGCGGCTGGCGCCCCGGGACGTGCTCGGCGTGGAGCTCCTTGGCCAGGTCGTTGGTGCCCATCACCAGCACGGTGAGCCGCTCCGAGGCCGACGCGATCGCCTCGGCCTTGAGCATGGCAACGGGGGTCTCCACCATGGCCCAGATCTTCGTGTGGTCGGGGGCGCCGCCGGCCTCCAGGCCCTTCTCGATGGCGTGGACGTCGGCCACCGAATCGATCTTCGGGACGACCACGGCCGCCGGACCGGCGGCGGCGACGGCACGGAGGTCGTCGGCGTGCCACGCCGTGTCGATCGAGTTGATGCGGATCGTGAGCTCCTTGCCCCCGTATTCGCCGCTCTGCACCGCGGCGCACACGCGGTCGCGGGCCTCGACCTTGGCGTCGGGCGCCACCGCGTCCTCGAGGTCGAGGATCAGGGCGTCGGCGGGAAGGGTCTTGGCCTTGTCGAGGGCCCGTTCGTTGGCACCGGGCATGTAGAGCACGCTGCGGCGGGGGCGGATGGCGTCGTCGGTCATGGGGTTCCTCTCGTCGGTCGGTCGCCGGGGCGGGCCGTCACAGGCCGTAGGCCTGGGCCAGCTCGGG
The DNA here is from genome assembly GCA_029782025.1 of Actinomycetes bacterium. Classification (GTDB taxonomy): domain Bacteria; phylum Actinomycetota; class Acidimicrobiia; order Acidimicrobiales; family Acidimicrobilacustridaceae; genus JAKOVR01. Next base: position 5,746 of record JAKOVR010000131.1, read on the forward strand.
ATCGCGGGCGGCGAGCATCCGGGCCAGCTCGACGACGACGCGGCACTGCTTGACCGACGCGTCGTCCTGCATCTTCCCGTCGATCATCACCGCGCCGGTGCCGTCGCCCATCTCCTCGATGACCCGTACGGCCCAGGCGACCTCCTTCGGGTCCGGCGAGAACACCCGCTTGGCGATGGCGATCTGGCTGGGGTGCAGGCTCCACGCTCCGACACAGCCCATCAGGAAGGCGTTGCGGAACTGGTCCTCGCAGGCGACCGGGTCGCCGATGTCGCCGAAGGGCCCGTAGAAGGGCAGGATCCCGTTGGCCACGCAGGCGTCGACCATCCGGGCCATGGTGTAGTGCCAGAGGTCCTGCTGGAAGATGGTCCGCGGGGCATCGGGCGCCTCGGGGTCGGCATCGGCCCGGACGAGGTAGCCGGGGTGGCCGCCGCCGATGCGGGTGGTCTTCATGCGACGGTCGGCGGCGAGGTCGGCCGGGCCGAGGGACAGGCCCTGCATCCGGGGGCTGGCCCCGGCGATCTCCTCCACGTTGGCCACGCCGCGGGCCGTCTCGAGCAGGGCGTGGAGCATGATCGGACGGGACACGCCGGCCCGGGCCTCGAGCTGGGCGACCAGTCGGTCGACGTAGTGGATGTCCTCGGCGCCCTCGACCTTCGGGATCATGATCACGTCGAGCTTGTCGCCGATCTCGGTCACGAGGGTGACGAGGTCGTCGAGCACCCACGGCGAGTCGAGGCTGTTGACGCGGGTCCACAGCTGGGTGTCGGCGAAGTCGATCGACTGCCCGACCTTGACCAGCCCCTCGCGGGCGGCCTCCTTCTGGTCGGCCTGCACCGCGTCCTCGAGGTTGCCGAGGAGGATGTCGCACTGCGGGATCATCTCGGGCAGCTTGGCCACCATCTTCTCGTTGGCGGCGTTGAAGAAGTGGATCATGCGCGACGGGCGCACGGGGATCTCGCGGAGGGGCTGAGGTGCCCCCAGGGCGAGCGGTCGGAAGAAGTCCTTGGGGTTCCGCATGGCGCCACGCTACGGCGCGGCGGCCACGACGCTCCACATGACGAGGGGTCAGGCGTAGGCGGTGGGGTCGGCCAGGCCGGCCTCGGCGAAGCCGCGGGCGCGCAGGAGGCAGGCGTCGCACCGACCACAGGCCAGCACCGTGCCGTCGTGACCGACGGGGTCGTAGCAGCTGACCGTGCGGGCGTAGTCGACCCCGAGGGAGGTGCCACGCCGGATGATCTCGGCCTTGGTCAGGTCGATCAGGGGTGCGTGGATGCGGACGGGCCGCCCCTCGACCGCGGCCTTGGTGGCCAGGGCGGCCATCGACTCGAAGGCCTGGAGGTAGGCCGGGCGGCAGTCGGGGTAGCCGGAGTAGTCGAGGGCGTTGACCCCGATGAAGATGTCGGCCGCGCCCACGACCTCGGCGAAGGCGAGGGCGAAGGAGAGGAAGATCGTGTTACGGGCCGGGACGTAGGTGACCGGGATCTCCGGCGCGTCACCGGGCCCCTCGACCGGGTCGTGCTTGGGGACGTCGATGTCGGCGGTGAGGGCGGAACCGCCGAAGATCCGCAGGTCGATCTCGGCGACGCGGTGGTCGGTGACGCCCGCGGCGCGGGCCAGGGCGATGGCAGCATCGAGCTCGACTTCGTGGCGCTGCCCGTACCGGAAGCTGAGACAGTGGCAGTCGAACCCGTCGGTCCGGGCGATCGCCAGGACCGTGGCGGAGTCGAGCCCGCCGGACAGCAGCACCACCGCGGGCGCAGCGGCGCCGGCCATCACGCCGTGCCGTCGGGCTCGGCGAACCGCTCCATCGACACCGGCCGGATATTGGCCCGCTGGGTGGCGATGGCGATGAGCTGTCCGTCCTCGTCCCAGAGCTCGACGTAGGCGTAGGCGTAGCCGTCGCCGGCGTGGGGGATGCGGGTGTGCTGGAGGACCCAGGCACTCGTGGTGGGAGCCAGGAACTGCACCCCGATCTCGAGCGACAGCGTGATGAACGGCACGTTCCCGGGGCCGATGGGCCCGAGCTTGGCGAAGACCGCAGGGCCGAGGATGTCGGCGGGCACGCAGTACGAGATCGGGTCGATGGTGCCGTCCGGGAGGCGGGGCTCCTTCACCAGCCGGTGCCACGTGAGCGAGCGGGCCGGACCGGGGACCCACCGCGAGGGGTCGGTGAAGTCGAGCCCGGCCATGCCCATGCGGAACTCGGTCTGGTGGTGGTAGTTGATCCGGGCGAAGGGCGACGGGTCGTCGGCCTCGTCGGGCCGTACCGGCACGATCGAGGCGTCGACCGGGAGGGCGTCGGCCGGGTACTCCGCTTCGAGGAAGTGGAGGCGGTCCGGGTGGGCCTGCCCGAATACGGCGCTGAGGTGCACGTCGGTCGCGTCGGCGGCGCTGGCCGTGCTGCGGAGCCGGCTGAGGACCTGCGCGCCGCTGCGACCCGCCCGGAGGACGTCGGTGTCGACCACGAGCGGGCCGCACGGCACCGGGGCCACGAAGGTGGCGGTGGCCGACAGTGGCGCAAGGTCGGGGCGGGCCAGCGACCGCTCTGCGGCGCGCAGGGCCACCGCCATGGTGCAGCCGCCGAAGGCGTAGAACACCCGCCAGGCGTCGGACAGCTCGGCCGTGAACCGACCCGGGCAGGCGGGATCGGGCGTGACCTCGGTGTCGACAGCGAAGTCGCCGACCGGCACGGCGTCGGTGTTGGCCCCGGCCTGGGCCGACAGCTGTTCTGCGGATGGCATGGGGAGGTTCTACCGGCCCCGGGGGCGGGACGGGAAACCGGTTCGGCCGACCGCGGGCTCAGGCGGGTGCGACCGGCAACACGTCGAGGTCGAACAGCCGGCGCAGATGGGCCAGCACGGCCGGATCCCCATCGGGGTCGCGCCGGAAGGCGAGCAGCACGAGCGCTTCGGCCACGGCCCACTGCACCTCGACCTCGAGCAGGAAGTCCTCGTCGCCGGCATCGGCCAGGCCCTGCCCGGCCAGGGATTCGATCACCACCCGCATGATCCGGTCGCCGGTGGCGCCGAAGCCGATCACCGAGCCGAGCGGCCGGGCGTCGCGCAGCGCCCGCAGGAGGGGCTCGTCGCCGTAGAAGCGCACGAAGCAGTCGAGGGCGGCGTTGGCGGCGTCGCGCTTGCGGGTGAAGCGGATCCCGACCAGCTCGGCCTCGAGCCGGTCGGCGAACCGCTCGGCGCACCGCCCCATCAGCCCGTCGATGATGGCGTCGACGCTGTCGAAGTACTGGTACAGCGAGCCGACGGCCACGCCCGCGGCCTCGGCCGCCGTCGTGGTGGTGAGGTGGTCGCACCCCCGTTCCACGACGAGGCGGCCGGCGGCGTCGAGCACCGCTTCGACCTTGGCCCGGCTGCGTTGCTGTTTGGGCGTGCGCCGCTCCGTGCCGGTGCTCATGCGGGCCGCGGCCTCACGTCACGTCCTGCATGTCGTCGAGCATGCTCACCATCACGTCGCGGATGAACTGGCCCGCCTCGGGGGTGGGCCCACCGGGGACCCCGCCGTAGATGGCGCCCGAGAGGGGCTGGCCGCCGGGCGAGCTCTTGGCGTAGGCCACGGCCTCGGCGAGGTCGGTGTCGAAGGCCTCGACCACACCGGGCTGGGTCTGCGGTCGCGTCACGCACATGTGGATGGCGTCCGGGTACTGCTGCCCGTTGAACCGCCAGCCCTTCTGCTTCATCGAGTCGTTGACGTGGTAGATGTCGAACTCGTCGGAGGTGAACGAGAAGCACCACGTCGGCTGGCCCATGAGCTTGAGCTCGGGGTGGCGCTTCACCGAGTCCTGCATGGCGAAGGACGTCTCGAAGATGGCCTTGGCGTAGCGGAGGTACCCCTCCCGGCCGAGGCTGACCATGGAGGCCCAGGTGGCGGCGAGGAGCCCGCCCGACCGGCTGCCGGCCAGGCCCGGCGAGAAGTACTTGCCGCCCGGCCAGTCGGGCACGGTGAAGTACTGGTAGGTGCGCAGGTGCTTGTCCCGGTAGGACAGGACGGACGTGCCCTTGAGGCCGTAGCCGTACTTGTGGGTGTCGGCCGAGATGGTGGTCACCCCGGGCAGGCGGAAGTCGAACACGGGGATGTCGTAGCCGAGCTCCTGGCCCCACGGCAGGATGAAGCCGCCGAGGCAGCCGTCGACGTGCAGGCCGATCCCGTGCTCGAGGCCGAGGTCGGAGAGCTGCTCGATTGGGTCGATCGTGCCGTACGGGTAGTTGCCGGCGGATCCGACCAGGGCGATCGTGTTGGCGTCGATGTGCTCGCGCACGAAGTCCACGTCGACGAGCGTCGACACCGGGTCGATCGGGGCCTTGACGGCGCGGAGGCCGAACAGGTGGCAGGCCTTGTCGAAGGCGGGGTGGGCCGTGACCGGGAGGATGACGTTGGGATCGGTGATCCCCTTCTCGGCCCGGGCCCAGTCGCGGTAGGCCAGCATCGCCGTGACGATCGAATCGGTGCCGCCGGCGGTGACGGTGCCGCCCGGCGTCGTGTCGGTGACGGCGTCGGCGTGGAGCATGTCGAGCGTCATCGCCGTGATCTCCGACTCGAACTTCGTGGCGCTCGGGCAGATGTCCCGCTGGAGGACGTTCACGTGGGAGAACGGGGCGAAGGCGCCGTTCAGGAACTCGTAGTGCTCCATGTCGCCGCAGTACATGGTCCCGGAGCAGCGGCCCGTGTTCCAGGACTTGTCCTCCTCCTCCCCCATCCAGCGCAGCTCGCCGAGGATCTCCTCCCGGGGGCGTCCCGTGGCGGGCATGCCCGTGATCTTGCCGAACCGGTCCTCGTATGGATGCGTGGCCATGTCTCCCCCTCTGGAGGCGTATGATAACCTGAAACAGTTTCAGGTTATCGGCGCGGCCCTCGGACCGCAAGGCCCGACCGCACCCACCCCCCACCGATCCCCCGAGATCGCCCCGCCCACCATGCCACGGATCGTCCCCTCCCCGCTCGCCCCCCTCGCCGCCCGGCCCCCGCGCCGGGCCCGGTTCGCCGTCCGGCCGGCGGCGCCCCGGCCCCTGCCGCCGGTGGCGGAGCTGTTGGCCGGCGCCGCCGTCGCCGACCTCACCCCCCCACCGGGCATGCCCAAGGCCGGCTACTCGGCCAACGCCCACGACGGCGCCGGGTTCCGCACCCGCCTGCGGGCCAGCGTGCTGCACCTGCGCCACGGCACCACGTCGCTGGCCCTCGTGCAGTGCGACCTGCTCGGCGGTTCGAGCGTGGTGCAGCACCTCGTGGCCGCCGCCGTGGCCGAGCGCACCGACATCCCCCTCGCCGGTCTCTTCATCGGGGCCACCCACACCCACGCCGGTCCCGGTCAGTTCTGCGGCACCGACTTCTACAACCGGTTCGCCTCCAACCGCAGCGGCTTCGATCCCGGCTACACGGCCTTCCTCGTGGAGCAGATCGCCGCCGCCGTCGTCGAGGCCCACGACACCCGCCAGCCGGCCCGGCTGGCGGTCGGCACGCGTGACGTGTGGGGCCTGACCCGGAACCGCTCGCTCGACGCCCACGTCCGCAACCGCACGGTGGGCGACACCCGCACCACGCCGGAGCGCAAGTTCCTGGCCGTGAACCCGGCGCTGCACCTGGTGCGGGTCGACCGGGTGCTCGCCGACGGCACGTCGGCCCCGCTGGCCGCCCACCTGGTGTTCTCGGTCCACGGGACCGGCATCCCGATGGTCGCCGACGAGTACAACGCCGACCTCTGGGCCTACCTCAAGGGTGAGCTGGCCCACCGGGTCGAGCAGGCGACCGGGCACCGCCCCGTCGTCGGTGCGATGGAGGGCACCCACGCCGATGTCGCTCCGGCGCTCCGACCGGGGACGGCCGGACACCTCGAGGCCGGGCGGCTGGGCCGGGCCATGGGCGCCGAAGCCGCCCGGCTGCACGCCGACCTGGTCGCCGAGCTCACGGGCGACGCACCGCTGGCCGTCGCCTTCCGCGAGCTCGACTTCGCCCGGCCCGACGACCGCACCATCGACGGGATCACCATCCCTCGTCGGCCCGCCGTCGGGGCGGCGCTCATCGCCGGGGCCCACGAGAACGTCACCCCGGTCGTCCACCGCATCCCGCCGTTCCGGGCCGGGATGCCCAAGCCGGTGGGGCACGCCGCCGAGCAGGGCCGCAAGTGGGTACTCGGGTCGCGCTGGCTGCAGCCGGTCGTGCTCCCGCTCCACGGGTTCCCGCGGGTGCTGCCCCTGCAGATCCTGCGCATCGGACCGCTCCTCGTGGTCGGCGCCCCGTTCGAGATCACCGTGGAGACGGGCCGGCGGGTCGAGGCCGCCGTCGCCCGCGCCGCCGCGTCCGGGATGGCCGGCGTCACGACCGTCGCCGTGTCGTCGGTGGCCAACGAGTACTTCGGCTACGCCGCCACCGGCGAGGAGTACGACCGGCAGCACTACGAGGGGGCCCACACCCTGTTCGGTCCCCGCTTCGAGCGGTACCTCTCGGCCCAGGCCGCCCGCCTGGCCGCCGACCTCGGCGGATCGGCCGTGCTCCACGACGCCCTGCCGGAGCGCACCTGGGACCTCCGGGTCGTGCCCCACCTGCAGCGGGCCACGGCGGGCGCCACCACCGACTCGCCGTCCGCCCGCCGGATCACCCGGCCCCCCCGCTTCGTCGATCCCACCCGCACCACCGACGGCTACTGGGAGCTCACGTGGGTCGATGCCCACCCGGGCGCGCTCGACTGGCACGAGCCGATCGTCCGCGTGGAGGTGCACGACAGCACCGGGTGGAGGGTGGCCACGTCGCGCGACGGCCACCGCGTCGACGACGACGGGTGGCACCTGGAGGTGCGCCACGAGGGCGCCCGACACGGGCAGCACCGCTACGTCGCCCGCTGGTGGGACCCCACCACCCAGGGCGACCGCTCCTACCGGTTCGTGCTGGCCGCCAACCGGGGGCGCCCCGAGACCGTGTCGGTGCCGTTCCCCTGACGTCGGGTCTCAGGGGGTCAGGTCGTGGGGCGCATAGGCCCACACCGTGCCCTCGCGATCGCGGACGAGCACCTTGCCCACCACGGCGACGAGGTCTCCCACCGGCCGCACCCCGACCGCGCTGCTGGTGAGGAGATCGCCGGTGGCGCGGTCGTAGGTGAGGAAGTGCTGCTCGCCCGTCACCACGAACACCCGCTCGTGGTCGACCGCCGGACCCACCGCGGCGCACGGGAGGGCGGCCCGCCAAGCCACGCCGCCCTGCGAGGAAAGGGCGACGATCTCCGACGGCCCGGCCACCGTGGCCCACAGCAGGCTGCGGGAGCCGTCGGTGCACACCCCGCACGTGGTGATGCCGGGCGCCACCGCGAACAGGGCGGTGCCGTTGAGGGGGTCGAGCGCCACGAAGCGGCCGTCGGTCCGCACCAGCCACACGAGCCCGGCGGACCCGACCGGCGGAACGAGGAGGTCGGGGGCGTCACGGTGGGCGAACCGGCGCCGCCCGCGGGCCGCTTCGATCCCCTCGATCGTGCGGCGGTCGGTCCGCACCACGGCGAGGTTCTCCACGCCCGTGCTCTCCACCCCGTGCCCGCCGATGCGGGTGCTCCAGCGTTGCTCGCCCGTCTCGGGATCGAGCCCGACGACGCGAGGCCCGACGGTGATGACGATGGCGTCCGCTGTCGCGGCGACGGTGGTCGGCTGCTCCTTGAACCGGCGCTGCCAGCGCAGCACCCCGTTGGCGACGGCGAAGGCCTGCACGTCGGCCTGCTCCGATACGGCAACGACGAGGCCGTCCCACGCGACCGGGCCCGCCGCCGCCGGCGCGCCGAGATCGGCCCGCCACAGCTCGAACCCGGCCTCGGCCTCGCACACCGCCAGCTCCCGGCCCGCGGTGAAGACCACGGCCAGGCCGAGCGAGAGCGGGTCCCGGTCTGCGCCCCCGGCCCACCGCCACGCCGGGACGGCGCCCCGCCAGGTGCGGGGCGCCCGGGGGCCGGTGTCGGACGGGGTCGCGCCGTCGGGCCGCCACGGCTGCTCCACGAGCCCCTCGAGCCACGCCGGCCACCCCACCGACCCGGTGAAGTCGCCCTCCATCCCGCGCCACCCCTCCTCCACGTAGCGGTGCCGGGTGATCACCGGGCGGCCGACGCCGAGGGAGGCGTCGTAGGCGGTGCGGGCCCGGGCGTCGACCAGGCAGTCGTGGGCCTCCTTGAGCCGCCGGAAGGCCGCCGGATCGCCGCCGGCGTCGGGATGGGCCGTCTTGGCCAGCACGCGGAAGGCCGTGCGGATCTCCGCCGTGCTCGCCGTCTCCACGACCCCGAGCAGCTCGTAGTGCGACGGTTGCCCCGGCTCGTACATGGTCACGGCGCGAGTTGTACCCGATGGCGGCGTCGGCGGCCATCACCCGGGGTGGGGTCGGCCCCTACGATGCGGGCGATGCGCCTGTCGATCTGGCCGAGCCTGCAGCAGCCGTGGAGCGACGTCGTCGAGGTGCTCGCCCACGCCGAGGCCACGGGGTGGGACGGTGCCTACCTCGCCGACCACTTCATGGGCGACGGCAGCGGTGTGGCCCCCGTCGGCACGCCCACGCTCGAGGCCACGGCCGCCATCCCCGCCGCCGCCGCGCTGACCGCACGCCTCCGGATCGGCTCGCTGGTGTTCGGCACCACGTACCGCCACCCCGCGGTGCTGGCCAACTGGGCCGCCACCACCGACCACATCGCCGGCGGCCGGCTGGTGCTCGGGGTCGGCGCCGGGTGGCAGGTCAACGAGCACGCCCAGTACGGCATCGACCTGCCCCCGGTGCGCCAACGCGTCGACCGGTTCGCCGAGTGCTGCGAGGTGATCACCCGGCTCCTCCGTGAGCCGTCCGTCGGGTTCGAGGGCCGGTGGTTCACGCTCACCGACGCCGTGTGCGAGCCCAAGCCCGTCCAGGCCCGCCTCCCCCTCCTCATCGGCGGCCGCGGCGACCGCATGCTCGGCCTCGTCGCCCGCTGGGCCGACGAGTGGAACATGTGGAGCACCCCGAGCGTGCTGGCCGAGCGCCGGCATGAGCTGCACCACCGATGCGACGCCATCGGCCGCGACCCGAGCGCCATCCGCGTGTCGACGCAGGCCCTGGTCCTGCTCACCGACGACCGGACCCGGGCCCGGGAGCTGGTCGACGCCGTGGCACCCCGGCCGTGCGTGGCCGGACCGCCGGAGGAGGTCGCGGCCTTCATGGCCGACTGGGTCGAGGCCGGGGTCGACGAGGCCATCGTGCCCGACGTCGTGCTCGGCCGCGGCACCCGGCGGCTCGACGCCATGGATGCCATCCTCGCCGCCACCACGGCGCTGCGGGCCGGCGGCTGACGGCGGCCGGCCGGCCGATCGGATCAGGGCACGGGCGACACCGCGACCGGGATGCCGTTCAGCACGGCGTTCCCGGAGAGCGGGTCGAGCGCCTCGCCATCGGTCAGGACGTTGCTGTTCACGCCCGCGTGCTCGCGGGCCACGGCCAACTGGGTGGCCGGATCGTCGTGGCCCCATCCGTGGGGGAGGCTGACCACGCCTTCCATGATGTCGTCGTCGAGCTCCACCGTGGCCGTGACCACCCCGACCCGGGAGGCGACCTCGGCCTGGCCGCCTTCGACCAGCCCGAGTCGTGATGCGTCGGCGGGGTGCACGAGGAGCGTGCACCGGTCGCGGCCCTTCACCAGCACCTTGACGTTGTGCATCCAGGAGTTGTTCGAGCGGAGGTGCCGCCGGCCGATCAGCACCAGCTCGGGCCACTCCCTCGCCAGCGACGCCCGCAGACGGTCGACGTCGCCGACGATCTCCGGTGGCGCCAGTTCCACCTTGGCCGACGGGGTGCGCAGCAGGCCCGGCAGCTGCGGGCCGAGCGGTCCGAAGTCGACCCCGTGGGGGTGCTCCTCGAGCATGGCGATCGACAGCCCGCCGGGGTTGGCGCCGAACTGGTCGCCGTACTGGCCCGTGCGGAGCATCACGTCGAGGGCGCGGTCGGCCGGGTCGTGGCCCCCGAGCATCGCCACCAGCTCGGCCGGGTCGCGGTCGGCGATCGGCGACCCCGGCGCCTTCTGGGCGTCGGCGATGAGGGTGCCCACCACCAGGTCGTGGACGACGGCCGGGTCGGCGTCGGCCCCCTGCCCGCTGGCGATGAGGGTGAGCTTGGCCATCAGGTCGGCCTCGGTGGGGCCCTCGGCGGGGAACAACGGCGGCGAGTAGTTGGCCACGTTGCGCACGGCGAGCCCGTAGAAGGCCAGGTCGTAGTGGCTGCGCTCCACGTGGGAGGGCGGCGGGAGGATCACGGTGGCGTGCCGGGTGGTCTCGTTGCGCCAGGGATCGATCGACGCCATGAACGAGAGGGACGCCAAGGCCTCGGTGAGGCGGGCCGAGTCCGGGGCCGACCGGGCCGGGTTGCCGCCGATCGTGATGAGGGCGCGGATCTGCCCATCGCCCGGGGTGAGGATCTCGTCGGCCAGCGTGGCCACCGGGTACTCGGACCGCACTTCGGGGAAGCCCTTCACCCGACTGTGGCGCCGGCCCGTGGTGAACCCGCGCCCGCCGCCGCTGCCGGTACGGCGGGCCTGGTGGGCCGGCGCCGGCCACATCGCCCCGCCGGCCCGGTCGAGGTTGCCGGTGAGGGCGTTGACCACATCGACGGCCCACGCCGCGATCGTGCCGAACTCCACGGTGTGGGTGCCGATCCGGCCGTACAGCGCCGCCGACGGGGCGGCGGCGACCTCCCGGGCCAGGCGTCGGATGGTGTCGGCGTCGACCCGGGTCACCGGCGCCACGGCCTCGGGCGAGAACGGCGCGGCCAGCGCTTCGACGGCCTCGAGGCCGTGCAGGTGGGTCGCCGCCGGGCCCGCATCGACGAGGCCCTCGGCGAAGAGGACGTGGATCATCGCCAGCAACAGGTGGGCGTCGGTGCCGGGGCGGATGGCCACGTGCTCCGTCACCGCCGCGGCCGTGCGGGTGCGCCGGGGGTCGATGACCACCACCTTGCCGCCCCGGGCCATGATCGCCTCGACCCGGCCCGGGAAGTCGGGGGCGGTGCACAGGCTGCCGTTGGACTCCCAGGGGTTGGCGCCCAGCAGGATCAGATGGTCGGTCCGGTCGAGGTCGGGCACGGGGATGGCCAGTGGGTTGCCGAACATGAGGCCGGCCGACACGTGCTTGGGCATCTGATCGACCGTGCTGGCCGAGAAGATGTTGGTGGTGCCGAGGGCCATGAGCAGCGGCCGGATGTAGATGGCGTTGGCGTAGTTGTGGACCGACGGGTTGCCGAGGTAGACGCCGACGGCGTCGCGACCGTGGGCCTCGAGGATCGGGGTCAGCCCCTCGGCCACGACGGCGAACGCCTCGTCCCAGGGCACGTCGCGCCACCGCCCGTCGGCGTCGCGGACCTGGGGCGAGCGGAGGCGGTCCGGGTCCTCGTGGAGGTGTTTGATCGTGCTCCCCTTCGGGCACACGAACCCGTGCGAGAACACGTCGTCGGCGTCCCCGCGGATCCTCCCGATGCGTCCATCGGCGTCGACCTCGACGGCCAGGCCGCACGTGGCCTCGCACAGCGGGCAGGTGCGGTAGTGGACCGATCCGTTGCTTCCCATGGGCGCAGCCTCCTCGGCCGTGGTGTCGGTGCTCAGTTGACCATCTTGGCGCGGCCCTCCCAGTAGGGCGCCCGCAGCTTGTACTTCTGCAACTTGCCCGTGGCCGTGCGGTCCAGGGCATCCCGGAACTCCACCGACGTCGGGCACTTGTAGTGGGCCAGCGCCTCGCGGCACCACGCGATCAACGCCGCCTCGTCGACCGTGCCCGGCGGCGTCCCGGCAGCCAGCACCACGAGGGCCTTGACGGTCTCGCCCCACTTCTCGTCGGGCACCCCGATGACCGCGACCTCGGCCACGGCCGGGTGCGAGAAGAGCCGGTCCTCGACCTCGATCGAGGAGACGTTCTCGCCGCCGGAGATGATCACGTCCTTCTTCCGGTCGGAGATCGTCAGGTACCCGTCGGCGTCGATCGTGCCCCCGTCACCGGTGTGGAACCAACCCCCCTCGAGCGCGTCGGCCGACGCCTCGGGCTGCTCCCAGTAGCCCTCCAGCACCACGTTGCTCCGGGCCAGGACCTCGCCCTCGGGATCGAGGTCGAGGGTCACGCCGAGGGCGGGCACCCCGGCCCGGCCGAGGCGCACGGCCCGCTCCTGGGGCGAGAGGGCATCCCACTCCTCGCGGCCGCGGTTCATGGTGAGCAGGGGCGACGTCTCGGTCAGCCCGTAGATCTGGATGAACTCCCAGCCGAGCACCGTCTCGACCTTCTCGATGGTCGCGGTGGGTGGCGGCGCACCGGCCACCACCATCCGGGTCCGTCCGGCGCCGGGGATCGGGCCGTCCCAGTCCTGGGCCGCCTCGAGCACCATGGCCACCACGGCTGGGGCGCCGCACAGGAGGGTGACCCCGTGACGCTCGACCCGACGCAGGATCTCGGCGCCGTCGACCTTGCGCAGCACCACCTGGGGGACCCCCATGGCCGACACGGCGAAGGGCATCCCCCACCCGTTGCAGTGGAACATCGGCAGGGTGTGCAGGTAGGTGTCCCGGTCGTTCACGCCGGCCTGCCAGCCGAAGACGCTGGCGTTGACCCAGAGGTTGCGGTGCGTGAGCTGCACCCCCTTCGGCCGGGCCGTGGTGCCGCTCGTGTAGTTGATCGTGGCCGTGGCCGTCTCGTCGGGCGCCCACGGTTCGGGCTCGACCCCCTCGAGGTACAGCTCGCCGTCGTCCCGGCCGAGCACGAAGCGGTGGTCGGCCTGCACCGAGGCGAGCGGCCCGTCGAGCTCCTCGTCGACCAGGAGCACGGTGGCCCCCGAGTGGTCGACGATGTACTGCACCTCCTCGACCTGCAGCCGGAAGTTCACCGGGACGTAGATGCGGCCCCACCCGGCCACGCCGTAGAAGCCGGCGAGCATCCGGGCCGAGTTCTGCGACACGATCGCCACCCGCGCGCCCTGGGGCACGCCCAGGGCGTCGAGCCGGGCGGCCTGGGCCCGGGCCAGCTCCCCCAGCCGCCGGTAGGTGAGATCGGGCAGCGGCGGGGCCGGCTGGTCCGGCTCGTCGATGAGCCCGACCCGGTCGCCGTACACCACCTCGGCGCGGGCGAGGTGGTCGCGGATGGTGAGGGGGACGTGCATGGCCGGACCCTAGTGCGACCGGGCTCCCGGAGCGCCGGGAAGAAGTCGGTCAGGCCGGAACGGGGACCGAGGGGGCCACGTCGACCGCGCCCCGCCGATCGCGCCGGGCCGGGCTGAGCGCCACGGCGCCGACGGCACCGGACAGCACCACCGCCACCGCACCGGCGGCCACGCCCCACGCCGCGGTGGCAGCGACCACGGCGACGGCCAGCAGGACGGCGGCGGTCCCGAGCCGCACCGGCTCCCGCCACCGGTCGATGGCGGCGTGGCAGGAGGCGAGGGCGGCGGGCGAGGTGATGCCCTTCCCGAGCAGGATGGCCATCCCGCGGACGAAGCCGAAGAGGACCCACAACCCGAAGGCGGTCGCCGGCGACCCGGTGAGGGCGGCCAGCCCCACGAGCAGGAAGTTGCCGGCGGTCATGATGTAGGTGGCGAACCCGGTGCCGATCTGCAGGCCGAACCCGCCGCCGTAGACCCAGGCGCGGTAGCGGGCGAGCCAGCGGTCGTTGACCTGCCGCTTGTGGACCGGGATGACCCGACCGAACACCTCGCCGTCGAGCGCACCGGCGGTCAACGCCAGCACGGCGGCGGTGCCGAGCACCATCCCAGCCGACGGTTCGAACCGCCCGACCAGCGCCGCCAGCCCGGCGCTCACCGCGCCGGTGACCGCGCCGCCCACCACGCCGCCGGCCACGAACCAGCGGGCGGTCGTGCGGTAGCGGTACCCACGGCCGGCCTCGGCCAGGGGGGTGATGGTGGAGAGCATGGACAGCCCGCACGGGCTCCACACCCCTCGCACGGCGGCGGTGACGGCGACCACCGCACCGAGGGCGACCAGCAACTGCATGCCCTGGACTCTAGACGAACGGCCCCGCCGGGCCGCTCCAGCCCGGCCGCCGCCGGGTACGGTTTGGCCCGATGGGTCCGCCACCGAGCCCGCTCACCGTCCGCCGGGTGCAGTTCGCCTACCCCGACGACCTCGATCCGGTGTGGGTCCCGTCCCGGCCGGAGTTCTCCCACGCCGCCAACTGCATCTCGCTCATCATGCCCTTCGCCGAGCCGTACTTCGTCCGGTCGGTCCGCGCCGCGCTGGCCGAGCTCCCGGCCGACGCCCAGGCCGGCGTGGCCGACTACCTCGGCCAGGAGATGGCCCACCAGGGTCAGCACAAGCGCTTCAACCGCTTCGTCACCGCCCGCTACCCCGGGGTCACCCGGGTCGAGGGGTGGATGCGGCGCTTCTACGGCTGGCTGGGGCGGTCCCGCAGCATGAAGTTCAACCTGGCCTTCGCCGCCGGCTCCGAGACCATCGCCTACGCCCTCGCCCGCTGGACCGAGAAGCACCTGGGCACGCTCTTCTCCGGCGCCGATCCGGTCGCGGCGACGCTGTACCTCTGGCACCTGGCCGAGGAGGTCGAGCACAAGTCGAGCGCCTACGACGTGTTCGAGGCGGTCGACGGCTCCCGCCTCCGCTACGCCTGGGCCTCGACGGTGTCGCTCGTCGCCCTCGCCTTCTTCGTGTGGACCGGCAGCCTCGCCATGTTGAAGGCCGACCGCCGCCTGTTCTCCCCGGTCGCCCAGTTCCGGCTCACCCGGTGGGCCGTCAGCCTCGGCATGGAGATCCTCCCCACGCTGTTCGTGTCCGCCCTCCCCCGGCACCACCCCTCGAAGTTCGCAGACCCGGTGTTCCTCCCCCGGTGGCTGAGCCAGTTCGACCCGGAGACGGGCACCATGCCGCTGTGGGACGGCGCCGCCGGCCGGGCGGCGTAGCGGCCCGACCATTCGATCGACCTTCTTGCTCAAGCATCGCCGCCGAACGGCCGAAACCGTTCTGGCGCCGAGCCGCGGGGCCGGCGCGTCTTCCAGGGCAAGCAGGGAGCACGCATGCGATCGATGACGGGACGCCGGCGCGGGCGGGAAGCGGAGATGCGCCGGGACACCTTCGACTTCGGCACCGGGGCCGTCCCGGCCGCCCGCCACCACAACCCCGACGGGAGCGCCGGCGGGTGGGTGGCCGCCACCGCCGACGTCGACCCGCAGGCCTGGGTCGCCCCCACCGCGGTCGTCTTCGGCAACGCCCGCGTGTTCGGGGCCGCCACCATCGACGGCGCCGCCATCGTGTGCGACAACGCCCGGGTGCAGTCCGGCGCCTGGATCGGCGGCCGCGCCGTGGTGGGCGGCGGCAGCACCGTGGCCGAGGCCACCGTCGACGACGACGCCCGGATCGACGAGAACGCCCATGTGGCCGGTGGGGCCCGCATCGGCGGTCGGGCCCGCATCGGCGGCTCGGCCCGGGTGATGGGGCACACCCTCGTCGAGGGCGACGTGTCCATCCGGGGCCGGGCCTGGGTCTCGGGCGGCACCGTGACGGGGCGGGTGCAGATCGGCGGCGACACGATCGTGCGGGCCGGCGCCCGCATCTCGGGGGAGCATCGGCTCGACACCGGCGTGTTCGACGGGCCGCTCCTCGGCACCTCCGCCACCGGGGTGGGCTGAGCCGGCATCGGACCTCGGCCGGCGGGCCGGCCCACTATCGTGCCCTCGCCGCTACCCCGCCCGACCGGGGCCGAATCGCTGGAGGAGCCGTGATCCACAAGAGCCCGCTGTCCGACGTCGAGATCCCGGACACCGCGGTCACGCCGTTCGTCCTGCGCCGCGCCGCCGAGCTGGCCGACGCGCCGGCCCTGATCGACGGCCCCACCGGCCGCGTCGTCACCTACCGCCAGCTCGAGGATTCGATCCACCGCCTGGCCGGTGGGCTGGCGGCCCGGGGGTTCGGCAAGGGCGACGTACTGGCCATCATGGCCCCCAACCTGCCCGAGTACGCGGTGGTGTTCCACGGCACCTGCTGGGCCGGCGGCACGGTCACGACGATCAACCCCACCTACACCGCCCACGAGGTCGAGCACCAGCTCAATGACTCCGGGGCCACGATCCTCGTCACCATCGGCATGTTCCTCGACACCGCCCGCGAAGCGGCGAAGACCACCAGGGTCGAGGAGATCTTCACCCTCGACCCCACCGACGCCACGCCCTTCACCGCGTTGCTCGGTGAGCCGCTCACGGAGCAGGTGCCGGTCGACCCGGCCGAGGACGTCGCCGTGCTCCCCTACTCGAGCGGCACGACCGGCCTGTCTAAGGGCGTGATGCTCACCCACCGGAACCTCGTCGCCAACCTCGTCCAGATGGAGGCGCTCATACCGCTCGGCACAGGCGAGAAGATCCTCTCCGTCCTGCCCTTCTTCCACATCTACGGCATGCAGGTCCTCATGAACGCCGCCCTGGCCTCGGGCGCGGTCGTGGTGCCGGTCCCCCGCTTCGATCTCGAGCAGTTCCTCACCCTGGCCCAGGAGCACAAGATCCACCGGGCCTTCATCGTGCCCCCGATCGTCGTGGCACTGGCCAAGCACCCGCTGGTCGACCAGTTCGACCTGTCGTCCCTGAAGATGCTCTTCTCCGGGGCCGCACCGCTCGGCGCCGAGCTGGCGGCCGAGGCCGGGGCCCGGCTCGGGTGCGAGGTCGTGCAGGGCTACGGGATGACCGAGCTCTCGCCCGTGAGCCACGCCACTCCCGAGGGGCAGGGTCGACCCGGCACCATCGGGGTCCTCGTGCCCTCGACCGAGTGCCGCATCGTCGACCCCGAGACCGGCGACGACCTGGGCCTCGACCAGCCCGGGGAGATCTGGGTGCGAGGCCCCCTCGTCATGAAGGGCTACCTGAACAACCCGCAGGCCACGGCCGACACGATCGACGCCGACGGCTGGCTCCACACCGGCGACATCGCCGTGGTCGACGCCGCCGGTCACTTCACGATCGTCGACCGCCTGAAGGAGCTCATCAAGTACAAGGGGTTCCAGGTGCCGCCGGCCGAGCTCGAGGCCCTGATCGTGACCCACCCCGCCGTGGCCGACGTCGCCGTCATCGGCGTGCCCGACGAGGAGGCCGGCGAGCTGCCCAAGGCCTTCGTCGTGCTCAAGCCGGGCGCCGAGGCGACGGCCGAGGACATCCAACGCTTCGTGGCCGACAACGTCGCCCACTACAAGCAGGTCCGCATCGTCGAGTTCGTCCCCGAGATCCCCAAGTCGGCCTCGGGCAAGATCCTGCGGCGCCTGTTGCGCGACCGCTGAACCGGGTTTCAGGTCAGCCACGCCTCGAGGGACTCGATCTCGCGCCGAACGGCCCGGCTCAGGGCGTCGACCTCGGGGAACGTGGCGGGATCAGCGAGGATCGACACCGTGAGGTGATCGCCGTAGGAGAGCGCGGCCACGCCGAGGCCGACGTTGCCCACGAGGGGCACGATCGGGATGCACGCTTCCATCCGGGCGCCGAGGAACCACAGCGGCATGGGCGGGCCGGGCACGTTCGTGACGATCACGTCTACCACCGGCTGGTGCTCCAGCACCCGACCGGCCGTCGCCACGGCGAAGCTCGGGAGCAGCCGGAGGCTGTCGAAGATCATCGCCGAGGCGTCGGCCTCGCCGTGGCGCCGGTGACCGGCGACGGCGTCTCGGACCTGGCCGAGCCGGGCGCCCGCGGTGTCCTCGTCGACCGGCAGCGGGGCGATGAGGACGGCGACCTGGTTCCCGGGCTCGTCGCTGGCGGTGGCCCGCCGGAGGTCGACCGGGATGGCGGCTTGCAGGCGGAGCCGGTCGACCGGTTCGCCGCGGGCTTCGAGCACGGCTCGCATCGCACCGGCCAGGCCGGCCAGGACGACGTCGTTGACCGTGGCGCCGAGCTGGTGCCCGGCCCGACGGATCGGCTCCAGCTCGAGGGTGGTCCACGCCAGGGCCCGCTCGTAGCCGACCGGTCGGCGCAGCGGGCTGCGATGGGCGACGTCGGGCGCTTCGCTGCCGACCAGGTCGAGCGTCCCGGCCAGCCGGCGGAACGCCCCCAGCGGGGCCCGCGCCGCCCGGGCCGCGGCGCCGGCCAGGTCGGCGGGGAGCCGGAGCTGCTCACCGGCGGCGTGGGCCAGCAGGGCCATCGGCGACGGTGGGCGCCGGGGGGTCCAGTCCGGCGGCCACGCCTCGTCGTCCCCGCCGGCGGGCTCGGCCTCGAGGTCGAGGAAGGCCGCGCCGGTGGCGACGCCGGCCACCCCGTCGACCATCGAGTGGTGGATCTTCTCCAGCATGGCCACCCGCCCATCGGCCAGGCCGTCGACCAGCCACACCTCCCAGAGGGGATGGCGACGGTCGAGCGGGCGCATCATGAAGGTCGTGCACAGCTCGGTGAGCTGCCGGGTGTCGCCGGGCGGCGGAAGGGCGACCGTGCGCACGTGCCGTTCGATGGAGAACGTCTCGTCGTCGACCCACACCGGGAGACCGAGGCCGAGGGGCACCGTGGCGAGGCGCATGCGGAGCCGGGGGACGAGGTGCAGGCGGGACTCGATCCGATGCCGGGCCGCGGTCAGGCGCACCCGACCCGCGGCGTCGCGGAGGCGGTCGCCCTCGAAGATGGCGAGGGCACCGGCGTGCAGGGGGGCGCGGGCCGTCTCGACGGCCAGGAACCCGGCATCCAGCGGGCTCATCGGCTCGAAGGGGCGCAGCGGGGGCGCGGTGTGCTCGTCCATGGTCACTCCACGATTCGCAAGGTGTCGGCGATGGGCATCCGCCGCAGGCGGCGGGAGGTGAGGACGGGGGCCGCGGCGACCGCCACGATCCCCAGGGCCGCGGCCAGCAGGTAGGTCACCCCCCGGACGGAGGTGACGACGAGCAGGTCGGGCATGGTGCCGGGCAGCACACCGTGGACGATCCAGGCCAGCACGACCCGACCGAGGCCGACCCCGAGCACCGTCGCGGCCAACCCGATCAGCGCGCTCTCCACCACGCCCATGGCGAGGACCCGTCCGACCGGGACGCCGAAGGCGAACATCGTCGCGTTCTCACGGGCCCGCTCGTCGGCGCTGATGCTGCTCGAGTTGAAGGCGATCAGCACGGCGAGGACCAGGACGACGCCCTGGACGATGTCGAGCACATCGGTGACGCGTCCGACGGTCTGGCGCACGTTGGCGGTGATGGTCGAGACGGGCACGACCGACGCGATGCCGTCGAGGTGGAACAGCCCCCAGACGACGGCGTCCCGGTCGGTACCCGGGACCGGCGTCACCTGCAGGAAGTTCACGATCCCGTCGAGGTTCATGAGCGAGGCGTGCCGGAGGTCCATGAAGACGGCGTAGCGATACGGGTTGGGATGGATGCCCGAGACCAGGACCTCGGACACCGTCCACCGGTAGCCCAGGCCCTCGCGGCGCGGGTGGCGCAGGCGCACGGTGCCGCCGGCGACCACGCCCATGTCGGTGGCGGCCTTCTCCGAGAGCACGAGCGCCGGACGGTCGCCCGGGTAGGACCCCGCCACCAGGGAGGGGCGCCACATCGCGTCGGCCATGTCCAACAGGTCGATCACCACGTCGAACCCGTCGGTGCCGACCGCGCCCACGTCGGCCACCTCCCCGGGGCCGAGCGGGGCGACGCGGCCCACCACGCGGAGCCCCTCGTCGGCGTGGGCGACGCCCGGCACGGCCTGGACCGCGGTGGTCGCCGCGCCGCCCCGCCGCTCGAAGCCGTCGATGGTGACGAGCATCCGGTCGGGGGAGGTGGCGAGGATCTCCCGCTCCCCGCGGTCGATCGTCGCCGTGAACGAGTCGAGGGTGCCGAGCACCCCCACGAGGGTGGCGATGGCCGCGGAGATCCCGAGGGCGGTCAGCAGGGAGCGCCGCGGATTGCGCAGCGCGTTGCGCACGGGCATCTGGCCCAGGCTCCCGCCGGGCAACGGGAGCCGCTGCACCAGCCCGGCCCAGCCCGACGGCTTCGTCTCCCGCAGGCCCACCTTGATGGCGTCGATGGGTTCGACCCGCACCGCCCGCACCACCGGGTACACGGTCGCCACGAACACCAGCACCACGCCGATCGCCGCGCCGCGGGCGAAGGCCCCGCCCTGGAACGGCGTGGCCCACGCCGGCATCGGGAAGAAGTCGGAGAACACCCCGACCACCAGCCGGCCGACGACGACACCCACCGCGACGCCGAAGGCCACGCCGGCCAGCGCCACCTCGAGCCCCACGAGCAGCGGTCGGATGGCGATGCGGGGCGGGGGGACCCCGAGGGCCATGCCGATCCCGATCTCCCGCCGCTGGGCCTCCACCACGCGGCTGGCCAGGTTGAAGGCGGCGAACGCCGCGCCGGCCATGATCAGGAAGGCGAAGACGTTGAAGAACTTCTGGTCGCCCTCGATGTCGTCGTAGAGCACCCGGGAGGCCCGCTCGTCCGGGCGGTCGGCGACCGTGCTCGCCTGGTCCGGGAAGGCGGCGGCGAAGGCGGCGGCCAGTTCGTCGTGCGCCGCGCCGGGGTCGACCCCTGCGGCCCAGCGCACGACGAGCTGGTTGGCCCGCCCGGGCTTGCCGGCCAGCTCCTGGGCCGCCTCCAGGTTGGTGAAGGCCACGGCGTACCCCGCTTCGGCCAGGAACCCGCCCAGGTCGTTCATGATCAAGAAGTAGTCGGGCTGCAGGACGAGCCCCGTGTAGCGAAGGCTGCGGTTGCCACCCAGCCGCAGGTCGCCGGCGGCGGGCAGGCCGTGGTGGCGGGCGAAGTGCACGTCGAGGACGCCGTCCCGACCCGACGGCGACAGCGCGGCGCCGGACCGCAGGTCGAACCGGTCGACGGCCGGAGCGGGGCCGTCGAAGGCCACCCCCACCACCCGGCCCGGCACCAGGATCGTCCGGCCGTCGATCGACGCGTCCACCTGGGTCGGGACGACCAGCTGCACGGTGGCGCCGTCCACCCACCCCGGATGGGCCAGGCGACCCGGCACCGAGGCCAGGGTCGCAGCGTCGACATCGGCGTTGGCCGTCAGGCTCACCTTCGCATCGTGGGCGGCGAGGGCCGCGTAGCCGTTGTCGTACGCCGCTCGGCGCCACGTCGACGCGCTCCCCAGTCCCGTGTACGCCCCCGATCCCAGCCCGGCCACGAGCGCGATCACCGCCACCTGCAGCCACCGCTTCCGCAGGTCACGGAGCGACCAGCGGACCCAGAGCCCGGCGCCGGCCATCGGTCCTGCTCACCACCGGAGCGATGCCACCGGCACCGCTCCCCCGTCGGGCGCGCCGTCCCGGACCACCCGCCCGCCCTGGAGCTCGACCACCCGGTCGGCCATCCGGGCGATCTCCCGGTTGTGGGTCACGATCAGGACGGCGCGTCGGCCGTCGGCGCTCTGTTCGGCCAGGAGCTCGAGGATGCCGATCCCGGTGCGGTAGTCGAGCTCGCCTGTGGGCTCGTCGGCCAGGACGACCCGGTTCCCGGTGGCCAGCGCCCGGGCGATGGCCACCCGCTGTTGCTCGCCCCCGGAGAGCTGGGCCGGGAAGTGGGAGGCCCGATCGGCGAGGCCGACCCGTTCGAGCATGGCGTGGGCCTCCTCGGCCGCGTCGGGCCGTCCGGCCACGTCGGCCCCGAAGCGGACGTTCTCGAGCGCCGTCAGGCCGGGGAAGAGGTTGAAGGTCTGGAACACGAAGCTGACGGTCTCGCGCCGGTAGGCGAAGAGCTCGCGTCGGCTCGCCGTGGTGAGGTCGCGCCCACCGACCTCGATCCGTCCCTCGGTCGGCTGATCGAGGGCGCCGATCAGGTTGAGCAACGTCGTCTTGCCGCTCCCCGACGGGCCGAGCAGCACCGCCAGGTCGCCGGCGTCGACCTCGAGATCCACGCCGGCCAGCGCGACCACCCGGCCGGCCACGGTGTCGAACGAGCGCCCCACACCGGCGAGCGAGATCAGCGACACGGTGGGCCTTCAGGTCGCGAGCGTGATCAGCCCGTAGTCCCCGTCGTAGCGGTTGTACACCACGCTGCCGGTCCCCGAGTCGGCGTCGACGAAGAACACGAAGGGGGTGAGATCGAGGTCCAGCTCCGCCTCGGCCTCGGCCACGGTGCAGCGCCGAACGGCCTGGCCGCTCAGCCGCACCCGGGCGACGGTCTCCGGGGGCAGGGCCGTCGGGAGATCGGAGGCGTCGGAGAGCTCGAGCCCGTCGTCCCCCACGGCGATCACCGCCGGTTGACCCGACGCCACGTTGGCAAAGAGCAGGAAGTCGTGCCCGAGGAGGTCGAGGAGGTCGGCGGCCTCGTCGACGGACAGGGCGCCGGAGGCGAAGGTCTTGCGCTTGACGATCTCACGCTCGGGGACCGGCCGTTCCGACCGCTCCGGTCGATGGCGCCGGTACTCGCCATGGCGCATCTCGACGACGACCTCGTGCGACCGGTCGATGCGCCGGCGGAGACGCTCGTCCAACAGGTCCACGGCGGCGTGCATGTCGGCCGCGGCCACGTGGGCCCGGAGCGGGCGTCCGTTGATGTCGATCACCGCTTCCACGATCGCGGGGCGTTCCCGGGCGGGATCAGGCGCCATGGTGAGCTTCACCTCGGCGTAGAGCACCTCTGCCCCCACGCGGGCCACGACGTTGGCGAGCTTCTCCCGCGCGTACTCGATGTCCCGATCCTCGACCTCCCCTCGTGGCACCACTGCGATCCCCACATGGGCACCTTCGATGGTCATGGGCGACCTCCTCACGTCGGCTTCCGGGGCCGGACTCCTCCGCGCCCCTCGGCCTCAGGCTGCGCCCCGGCGGTGGCCCCCGCCAGAGAACTAAGTCCTGTCGCCGTCGGGCCCGCGGCCCCCCACCCCGAATGATCCAGCCGGCGACCGGCGACGAAGCTCTCCCCGTGGTACCCGGTAGCGTGGCGGCGGCGAGCAGGAGGCGGACCTCGAGTGGCGCGTGAGCACACCTACCGGTGGGAGTGGCGGTTCCCGGTGCGCCCCGAGCAGCTCTGGCCCCTCGTGGCCGACACCGACCGGTTCGATCGCGACGCCGGCGTCCCCGAGCTCGAGCCCCTCCTCGTCGACGCCACCCTCGGCCCCGGCACCACCCGCCAGCGGGTACGGCAGTACGGCGTGGCCCTCGACTACGTCCAGGAGCCCTTCGAGTGGGTCGAGCCCGAGCACTTCGGCGTGGTCCGCCACTTCGCCACCGGACCGCTCACCCGCTTGGCCATCCGCGCCGACCTGCTCCCGAGCGACGACGGAGCCGGCACCGTCCTGCGCTACACCGTCCGGGCCACGCCGCGGCGGCGGCTGTACCGCCCGGCGCTGACCATCCAGATCGGCCTGCTGCTCTCCCGTCGGTTCGAGGCCACCTTCCGGGAGTACGCGGCCCTGGCCGAGCGGGGCGACACCGCCGTCGCCACCGGGCGCCGTCCTCGCTTGGCCGCCGCCGGCGCGGCCCGCCTCGAGGACCAGCGCCACCACCTCGCCGCCGCCGGGGTCCCCACCCTCCTCGCCGAGCACCTGCTCGAGCTGGTGCGGGCCGGCGACGAGACCGCCGTCGGCCGGATGCGCCCGTACCGGCTCGCCGCGGCCTGGGGCACCGACCGCCGGCAGACCCTCGAGGCGTTCCTCGTCGCCACCCGCACCGGGCTGCTGCAGCTGCGCTGGGAGGTGCTGTGCCCGGTGTGCCGCGTCACGAAGGCCGCGGTCGGCACCCTGGCCGACCTCCCGACCTCGGTGCACTGCGACGCCTGCACCATCGACTACGACGCCAACTTCGCGCAGTCCGTCGAGCTCACCTTCCAGCCGGTCCCGGCCATCCGCTCCGTGCACCACGCCGTGCACTGCGTCGGCAACCCGGCCGCCACCCCGCACATCCTGCACCAGCAGCTCGTCGAGCCCGGGACGGCCATCGACCTCGTCCCTGGGCCCGCGCCCGGGCGGTACCGGGTGCGCACGGTGGGCCGGCCGGGGGCGGCCTACGTCCGGGTCGGGCCCGGTCCGGCGCCTGCCGGCACCGGCGGGCCGCCGGTCGGCACCCTCGACTGCTCGACCTGGGCCGAGGAGGAGCTCCAGATCCGAGCCGGGGACCGGGTCACGGTCGAGAACACCACCGGCGCCCAGGTGCTGGTGGTGCTGGAGCGCACGGCGGCGGGCGACGACGCGGTGACGGCGGCGCAGGTCACGGCCATGCAGCGCTTCCGCGACCTCTTCGCCGACGAGGCCCTGCGCCCGACCGAGCAGATCGAGGTCGGTTCCCTCACGGTGGTGTTCACCGATCTGTGCGACTCGACGGCGATGTACCGGGAGATCGGTGACGCCGTGGCCTTCGGCCGCGTCCTCGACCACTTCGACGTGCTGCGCCGGACGGTGGACGAGCGGGGGGGCGCAGTGGTCAAGACCATCGGCGACGCCGTGATGGCGGTCTTCCCCTCCCCCGACGCCGCCGTCGGCGCCATGCTCGAGGCCCAGACGGCGATGAGCGAGCTGCCGGCGGCCGGTGGCCGCCACCTCGTCCTGAAGGCGGGGATCCACCACGGCCCGTGCATCGCCGTCACGCTCAACGGCCAGCTCGACTACTTCGGCTCCACCGTCAACCTGGCCGCCCGGCTCCAGGGGCAGGCCGGTGGTGGCGGGATCGTGCTGTCCGAGGCCGTCGCCGGCGATCCGGCCGTGTCCGCCCTCGTCGCGGGCTGGCCTCGACCCGTCGACACGACGTCGGCCACCGTCTTGCTGAAGGGCTTCGCCGAACCGGTGGCGATGCAGGAGCTGCAGGTCGGCGCCGACGGCCCGGGCGCGACTCCCGACCTCGGGGCTACGGCACCAGCGCGACGGTAGCGGCGTAGGTCGCCTTGGCCACGAAGAGGTAGCCGGCGTCCAGGTAGTGGATGCCGTCCGGGTAGCGCAGGGCGTCGACGTTGGGCTGGCTCATGACCAGCGTGCCCCAGTCGATGATCGGCACGCCGAGGGTGTCGACGATCTGGTTGAACCGGTCGATCCGGGTGGGGAAGGTCGGCCCGTAGAACGCGGAGTTGGCGTTGCCCGGCGGCAACTTCACCCAGTAGGGCGACGCACCGGCGTCGCGGACGATCTGGATCAGCTCGGCGTCGGCCGCGGCCAGCTCGGTGTACATGAGCTCGGTGTCGGGCTGCACGGTCGCGCCGCCGCTGTTGACGTAGAGCGGACCGGGCACGCCGTCGGTGGTGCCCTCGTAGTGGCAGCACGCCTCGAAGATGACCAGGTCGGCCGGGAAGGTCGCCAGCATGGCCCGCAGGTCCGAGGCCCACCGCTTCTGGTACGAGAGCGGGCCGGTGCTGAGGCCGCCCACGTAGCGCACCTGGGCACCCCACGCGCCGTACTGCTGCTGGAGGTACGGGACGTCCCAGTTCATCACCGAGTCGCCCACGACCACCACGCGCTTGACCGGCCGCCGCGTGGACTTCTCCACGAGCTGGCAGCCCGCGGCCATCAGCACAGCCACCGCCAGGAACGCCGCAAACGCGGCGCGATTCGCCCTTGTCGCCCTACGCATTGTGGTCAACGTACAGCATTGACCACGCTGCGTCACCTGAACGGTGTCAAGCGACCTCGATGAAGATGCACTCCCCCGGGCATTCCTCGGCCGCTTCGACGCAGCCATCGAGCTCGCCGTCGGGCACGGCCACGAGGGCCGAGGGACCGCCGGGGTTCTTCACACCCCCGCTGTCCTGGACGTAGGCCAGCCCGTCGTCCAACAGCGTGAAGAGCTTGGGGGCGATCTCGGCGCAGATGCCGTCGCCGGTGCAGAGGTCCTGGTCGATCCAGACGTTGTAAGCCATCGTTCCTCGCTGGTCGTGGGAGCACCTCGTCGATCCGAGGCCCGATCAGTCTGGCGGATCGGCCGGGGCCGGAGCGAGCCGGGCCGTCACCACGTCCCCGCCGCCCTCGTCGGCCCCGTCGGCTTCGGCCCGGGCCCGGGCGGCCAGCTCCTCGATCTCGCGAGCTGCGGCCTCGGCCACGATCCCGGCGTCCGGCGCGGTGTCGAGGTCGCCCGTGACGCCGAAGACGACCCGGCCGTTGTACGACAGGATGGCGGTGCCCACCCGCACGCCCTGGGCGATGGGCACGAACGGGAGGTACTCGAGCATGAGGTGGCCCAGGCAGTAGATCGGGATCTGGGGGCCCGGGACGTTGGTCGTGACCGTGGTGACCGACCGTTGCGGCAACCGGCGGAACACCCGCACCAGCCCCCGGCTCACCGCGCCCACCACCATCGGCGGGGCGAGCTCGCCGAGGGTGGTGACGACCGATCCGGCCTCCGCCATCCCCGACGCCTTGCGCTCGGCCATCTCCGCCCCGATGGCCGCCAGCCGGTCGATCGGGTCCGGGAGGCCGACGGGGAGCTCGCACAGCATGGCCGACACCTGGTTGTCGGGATGGCCGTGGCCGTCGTCGCCCCGGGTGGACACCGGCACCAGGGTCCGCACCACGGCCGTCTCCAGGTCGTCGCCGTGCGCGGTCAGGAGGGCCCGGTAGCCCTCCGTGAGGGCCATGAGGACGACGTCGTTGAGGGTGCCGCCCCACACCCGTCGGATGTCCCGGATGTCGTCGATCGACACCGAGCTCGTGGACCACACGCGGTGCGGGCCGATCGGCCCCTCGATCGACAGCGGGGGCACCGTGTCGAGGTGGCGGGCAAAGGTGACCAGGCCCTTCCCGAACGCCACCGCCCCGCGGATGGTGCCGGCGGGATCGGTCACGGCGCCGGGGAGGCGGCCGACCAGCGTGCCGGCATCGGCGGCCAGGCCCCGCCATGCGTCGAGCACCAGGGCCGGCCCGGACGGCTGCGGCTCGGGCGTCCACGCCGTCGGCGGGGGGATCTCCTCGTCGGGGCTCAGCGAGAGCAGGACCATCAGCAGGTCCACGCCGGAGACCCCGTCGACCATGCAGTGGTGGATCTTGGCCACCAGCGCCCACCGGCCGCCCTCGAGGCCTTCGACCAGCCACGTCTCCCACAACGGCCTCGTCCGGTCGAGCGGCTGGGCCATCAGCCGCGCCATCAGGCGCTCCAGCGCGGCACGGTCACCGGGCGCGGGGAGCGCGGTGTGGCGCAGGTGGTAGTCGAGGTTGAAGTGCGGGTCGTCCACCCAGACGGGGCGACCGAGCTCGAGCGGGACCGTCTGCACCCGCTGGCGGTAGCGGGGGATGGCGTCGAGCCGCCCGGCCAACAGACCGCGCAGGTCCTCGAACCGTGGGGCCGGGCCCTCGAACACGCAGACGCCGGCGATGTGCAGGCGCTGCCCGTCGTCCTCGAGATGGAGGAACTCGGCGTCGAGGGTGCTCAATCGATCCATGGACCCACCACCTCGCTCACGGTCATCGCGCCACCGTACGCGTCGCCCGCGCGGCCGGGAAGGGCCTTTGGTGAGTTCAGTCCGCCCGGCGCAGCACGACGGCCAACTCCGAGGTCTCCGCCGACGCCGAGGCCCCGAGCAGGGCCCGGGCGGAGGCCCCGGCCACGGTGGGCACCACCGCCACCACGGACCACCCTTCCGCCGCGAACCGGTTCAGCTCGTCGCGGAGGTGGTCGGCGCCGTGCCGGTGCCCGTCCCAGTGGACCACGCGCACGTCGTAGCGCTCCTGGCTCACGGGACCTCGGGGATCTGGGTGGAGAAGCTGGCCAGGGTCTGGGCGTAGTTGGCCCGCTCGAAGCCGGACGGATCGGGCCCGGTGAGCTGGGCCGCGCTCCCCCGGAGCTGGGCCACCGAGTCGTAGCCGTTGTCCTCCATCCACCAGTGCAGGCTCTCCTGGAGGTCGCGGAGGTACTCGGGGCCGTGCTGGAGCAGGGCGGAGGCCATCATCGTGACGTCGGCCCCGGCCAGCAGGGCCTTGGCCACGTCCTCGAACGTGTGCACGCCCGACGTGGCGGCGAGAGAGCAGCCGACGCGGCCAGCGAGCAGGCCGATCCAGCGCACCGGCAGCCGGAGCTCCTGCGAGGTGGAGAGCACGAGGTGAGGGACGGCGCGGAAGGTGTTGAGGTCGAGATCGGGTTGGTAGAAGCGGTTGAACAGGACGAGCCCGGCGGCCCCGGCCCGGTCGAGGCGGACGGCGAGGTGGGCCAGGCTCGACCAGTACGGGCTCAGCTTCACCGCCACCGGCACGCCCACGCTGCCGACGACGCTGCCCACCAGATCGACCAGCTCGTCCTCCAGCTCCGCCCCCGAGCGGCGAGGGTCGGCGGCCACCTGGTAGGCGTTGAGCTCGATGGCGTCGGCCCCGGCCTGTTCGAGGAGGTGCGCGTAGCGGAGCCAGCCCCCGACGGTGGCCCCGTTGAGGCTGGCCACGACCGGCACCCCGAGGGCCGCCTTGGCGCCCTCCAGGAGGGTCAGGTAGCGGTCCGGGCCGGTGTTGTAGTCGGCCAGCTCCGGGAAGAAGCTCGATGCCTCCCCGAAGGCGTCGCTGCCGGTCGTGAGCATGCGCTCGATCTCGAGCTCCTCCTGCTCGATCTGCTCCTCGAACAACGACGGCAGCACCACGGCGCCGACCCCGGCGTCGTCGAGGCGGCGCAGCGTGTCGAGTCGCCCGGTGAGCGGCGAGCAGGAGGCCACCAAGGGGCTGCGCAGGTCGAGGCCGAGGTAGCGGGTGGCCAGATCAGGCATCGTCGGGCTCCTCGGCCTCGGACCCCGACCCGGCCCGGTCGCCAATGGCGACCGGCTCCTCGTGGGCGATGGTGCGCTCCACGCCGGCCAGCTGCCCGTACAGGCGCCAGCGTTCGTCGACGTCGGCCTGGAGCAGGGCCATGAGGTGCCCGGCCGCCTCGGGGTCGGAACGTTGGAGCATGGCGAAGCGGCCCTCGCTCCGCACGAAGTCGGCCACGGGAGCGGACGGGGCGTGGGCGTCGAGCTGGAAGGGGTGCTCGTGCTCGGCCAGGCCCGGGTGGAACCGGTACAGGGGCCAGTAGCCGGTCTTCACCGCATCCTTCTGGTGCGTCATCGACGTGGACATGTCGATCCCGTGGGCGATGCAGGTGCTGTAGGCGATGATCAGGCTCGGGCCGGGCCACGCCTCGGCCTCCGCGAAGGCCTTGACCGTCTGGACGTCGTTGGCGCCGAGGGCGACCTGGGCCACGTAGACGTTGCCGTAGGTCATGGCCACCATGCCCAGGTCCTTCTTCGGTGTGGTCTTGCCCCCGGTGGCGAACTTGGCGACCGCGGCCCGCGACGTGGCCTTGGAGGCCTGGCCCCCGGTGTTGGAGTAGACCTCGGTGTCGAGCACGAGCAGGTTCACGTCCCGGCCGGAGGCGAGGACGTGGTCGAGCCCGGAGAAGCCGATGTCGTAGGCCCAGCCGTCGCCGCCCACGATCCACACGCTGCGCCGGACCAGGTCGCCGGCCAGGCTGGCCAGGGACCGGGCGGCCCCGGCCACGCGCGGGTCGGCGGCCAGCACCAGGTCCGCCAGCCGATGCTGGAGGTCGGCCACGCGGGCCCGTTGCGCCTCGATGCCGGCTTCGTCGTGCTGGTCCGCTTCCACCAGGCCCTGCACCACCGAGTCACCGAGCTCGGGGGCGAGCTGGGCGAGGAGGACCCGCGCCGCCTCGGCCTGGCGGTCGAGGCCCAGCCGCAACCCGAGACCGAACTCGGCGTTGTCCTCGAAGAGGGAGTTGGCCCACGCCGGCCCCCGCCCGGCGGCGTTGGTGCTCCACGGCGTGGTGGGCAGGTTGCCGCCGTAGATGGAGGAGCACCCGGTGGCGTTGGCGACGAGGGCCCGGTCGCCGAAGAGCTGGGTGAGCAACTTCAGGTACGGGGTCTCGCCGCAGCCGGCGCAGGCGCCGGAGAACTCGAAGAGGGGTTCGAGGACCTGGGCGCCCTTGACCGAGTCGTGCGGGAGGAGGCCCCGGTCGAGCTCGGGCACCGCCAGGAACGCCTCCCAGCGTGTGCGCTCCACGTCGCGGTGGTCGGCGGCCGGCAGCATGTCGAGGGCCTTGTGCTTGGCCACCTCCTTGCTCCGGGCGGGGCACACGTCGGCGCACACCCCGCAGCCGGTGCAGTCGTCGGGGGCCACCTGGATGGTGAGTCGGTACCCGGGGAGGTCCTTGGACCGGAACGGCTTGGAGACGACGTCGTCGTGGGCGGCCTCCGCCGGCCACACCTTCATCCGGATGGCGGCGTGGGGGCAGACGATGGCGCACCGGGCGCAGTCGATGCACAGCTCGGGGTCCCAGATCGGGAGGTGGGCCGCCAGCTGACGCTTCTCGTATCGGGCCGTGGCGGTGGGGAACGTGCCGTCGACCGGGAGCGCGCTGACCGGCAGGAGGTCGCCCTCGCCGGCGAGGAGGCGACCGGTGACCCGGGTGACGAAGTCGGGCGACCCTTCGGGGACGGGCGGTCGTCGGGACGCGCCCGTCGCCGGCCCCGCCGGGACGGTGACCCGGTGGAGGGCGGCGATGGCGGCGTCGACCGCGGCGTTGTTGCGGGCCACCACGGCGGCGCCGCGCTTGCCGTAGCTCCGGGCGAAGGACTCCTTGATCTCGGCGATGGCCTGCTCGGCCGGCAGGATGCCCGAGAGCGCGAAGAAGCACGGCATCATCACCCCGTTGATGCGGCCCGCCATGCCGGCCTCCCGCGCCACCCCGTCGCCGTCGATGACGTGGACCTGCAGCCCCTTGTCGAGGATCTGCTGCTGCACGTCGCCCGGCAGGTGGTCCCACACCGCGTCGGCCGGGTACGGCAGGTTCAACAAGACCGTGGCGCCCGGAGCGGCCAGGCCGAGGACGTCCATCCGCTCGAGGAGGCCGGCGTGGTGCACGGCGATGAAGTCGGCGTCCTGCACCAGGTAGGTGGACCGGATCGGGCGGCGCGAGAACCGCAGGTGCGACACCGTGGTCGACCCCGACTTCTTGGAGTCGTAGACGAAGTAGCCCTGGGCGAACTGCCCGGTCTGCTCCCCCACGATCTTCACCGCCGCCTTGTTGGCGCTCACCGTGCCGTCGCTGCCCAGCCCGTAGAACACCGCCCGCACGTCGCTGTCGTCGGTGCGGAACGAAGGGTCGACGGGGAGGCTCGAGCCGCTCACGTCGTCGACGATGCCCACCGTGAAGTGGCGCCGGGGCGCCGCCGCCCCGGCCTCGTCGAGGACCGAGCGCACCATCGCCGGCGTGAACTCCTTGGAGGCCAGGCCGTAGCGGCCGCCGGTCACGATCGGCATCGACGCCCGCCGGCCGGTGGCGACGGCCTCGGCCAAAGTGGCCACCACGTCCTGGTAGAGGGGCTCGCCGGCCGCGCCGGGTTCCTTCGTGCGGTCGAGCACCGACACCGCCCGCACCGACGGGGGCAGGGCGGCCAGGAAGGCCTCGGTGGGGAACGGCCGGTACAGCCGGACCACCGCCACCCCCACCCGCTCCCCTTCGCCGGTGAGCCGGGCCACGGCCTCTTCGGCCGCGCCCGCCCCCGACCCCATCAGCACCACGACCCGCTCGGCGTCGGGCCTGCCGTGGTAGTCGACGAGCGAGTACCGACGGCCGGTCCGGGCGGCGAGGCGGTCGAACGCATCCTGCACCGCGCCGGGCACGGCGTCGTGGAAGGGCTGACAGGCCTCGCGGGCCTGGAAGAAGACGTCGGGGTTCTGCGCCGACCCCCGCAGCGTCGGGCGGTCGGGGGTGAGGCCCCGACCGCGGTGGGCCTCGAGGTCCGACGGATCGAGCAGCGACAGCAGATCGTCGGTCGAGAGCACCTGGATCCGGTTGACCTCGTGGGAGGTCCGGAAGCCGTCGAAGAAGTGCAGGAACGGCACCCGGCTGGCCAAGGTGGCGGCGTGGGACACCGCGGCGAAGTCGTGGGCCTCCTGCACCGATCCCGCGCAGAGCAGGGCGAACCCCGTGGTGCGGGCCGCCATCACATCGCTGTGGTCGCCGAAGATCGACAGGGCGTGGGTGGCCACGGCCCGGGCGGCGACGTGGATCACCGCCGGCGTCAGCTCCCCGGCGATCTTGAACATGTTGGGCAGCATGAGCAGCAGCCCCTGGGACGCCGTGAAGGTCGTGCCGAGGGCGCCCTTGAGGACGGCGCCGTGCAGGGTGCCCGCCGCGCCGGCCTCGCTCTGCATCTCCACCACGGTGGGGACCACTCCCCACGCGTTGGCCCGGCCGGCGGCGGCCCAGGCGTCGGCCGCCTCGCCCATCGCCGACGCCGGCGTGATGGGATAGATGGCGATCACCTCGCTCAGCGCGTAGGCGACCCGGGCGACGGCATCGTTGCCGTCGGTGCACACCCACACCCCACCGGGCGCCGCGCCGCCACCAGGCGCGGCGGCCGGAACCGTGTCGATCATCGTCACCACCGGAGTATGCCGCCTCCCCCGAGCGCCCGCAGGGGCCGAAGGTCCCCAGAGCGGTGGGCTACCATGCCCTGCGCACCGCGGGCGACCCGCCCGGCAACACCACCGAGGGGTACAGCGTGGACCGGGCCACTGCAGCAGGGATCCTGGCGTCGATCCCGCTCTTCGCGGCGATGAGCGCAGCAGAGCTGGCGCTCACCCGCCGGCGGGGCCTCGGCTACTACCCCAGCTTCCTCGACGCCGTGGCCAGCTTCTCCTCGGGGCTCTGGAACCTCGCCGTCACCGGCATGGGGTTGATTTTCGGGTTCGTCAGCTACCAGTGGCTCGTCGACCACGTCCGCATCGTCGAGCTCGGCACCCCGTGGCTGGCCCTCCCCCTCGCCCTCGTCCTCCTCGACTTCGCCAGTTACTGGTTCCACCGCGCCGCCCACGCATCGAACTTCCTGTGGCAGACCCACCTCGTCCCCCACAGCAGCGAGGCCCTCAACCTCCCGGCCGGCCTGCGCAACGGCGGCACCCCGCTCAGCTTCCGGTTCCTCGTGCTCACCCCGCTCGCCCTGCTGGGGCTCAAGCCCCAGTGGGTGCTGCTGCTGAGCGGTGTGCACCTCGCCGGCACCTACTGGTACCACACCCGCTTCCTCGGCGACCTCGGCCCGCTCGGCCGGGTGATCGTCACCCCCAAGCAGCACCGGGTCCATCACGCCATCAACACCGTCTATCTCGACCGCAATTTCGGGGCCTGGTTCTCGGTGTGGGACCGCTGGTTCGGCACCTTCCAGGAGGAGCGCCCGGACGAGCCCATCATCTACGGCACCACCCGCCCCGTCCGCACCTACAACCCGCTCCGCATGGACTACCAGCACTGGTGGCGGATGGTCACCGACGCGGCACGGGCCCGGCGCATGGGCGACCGCCTCCGCGTGCTGCTCGGGCGCACCAACTGGCGCCCGGCCGACGTGGCCACCGCCCATCCCCTCCCCGAGCTGGCCGACGACGACGCCCGCCGGGCCTACACCCCGTTCCAGCCCGAGGCCGATCTGGTGGCCCGCTGGTGGTCCGGGGGCGAGCTGGTGATCCAGACCGTGCTCACCCTCTCGTTCTTCTGGGGGATCTACCAGGAGGCGCTCTCCCGCACCGAGATCCTCTGGTTCGGCTCGGTGCTGCTCCTCGGCATCGTCACCTACACCACGGCCATGGACGGGCGCCCGAGCCTCCTGCTCGAGCTGGGCCGGGTGGCTTATGTGCTCGCCCTCGGTGCCACCGTCGCCGGCCCCGACTGGTTCGGGCTGGGCCGGCCGCTGGCCGGCGTGCCCGTGCCCGCCGTCCTCGCCGCCACCTACGGGATCGCCGTGGTCGTCGACCGCCTCGCCTTCCGGGCCCCCGCGCCCGCGATGACCGTCGCCGCCGCCGACCCGGTCGTCGCTCCCCTCCCCGAGGTCACCGCTCGGTCCGGTCCTGCGGTGGCGGTCGCCGCCGGCTGAGCCACGGCATCTGCAGCAGCACGGCGCCGCCCACGATCAGGACGGCATCGGCCAGGGGGCTGAGGGCGACCCCGAGGAAGGGCTCGCCCGCGGCTTCGAGCACGGGCGAGAACCCGCTCATGGCCACGCCGATCAGGCCACGGATGATGGCGAGGGCGGCGACCACGGCGAGGAGCGTCGGTGCCACCCCGGGGCCCGATGGCGGCGCCTCCTGCCGCGGCGGCGACTCGAAGCGGCCGAAGACGGCGACGAGCCCGGCCAGCACCACGGCCGAAACCAGCACCCACACCGGGCGCCCGGCCCACCAGGCGGCCGAACCGCCGGCCGGGAAGTCGAGCCCGGCGGCCCAGGCCGCCCCGCCGACGGCCACGATGGCGCTCAGGTGCCAGAGGAACAGGGTCATGATGCGAGCGTTCACGAGGACCGTCGCCGTCCACGCCCGGCGGCCCGCCAGCGCCCGCCGGGCGGCGGGGGCCAGCGCCATCGCTGCGCCGACCTGGGCGACCGTGAGGACGAGGATGCACACCGTGGGCGGGCTCATGTTCGACAGTGCCGCCCCGGGCACGCCCACCATGCTGACGGGGTAGGGACCGACGGTGGTGAGGGCCACGAGGACCACGAATGCGCCGCCGGCGGCGACCAGCAGGGATCGCCGCGAGCGTTCGGCGAACCAGCCGTCGCCGTAGAGGAACCCCACCTGCTGGGCGAAGAGGAACACCAGGCCGTAGTTGGCCAGGGCCAAGCCGTCCTGACCGGCGGCCAGGCGGCCGGCATCGAGCGCCCCCACCAGCACGGGGAGCACGACGAACGGCGCCCAGGGCCACCGGTCGTGCACGGCGGCCAGGGGCGGGGCCAGCGCGACCACGATGAGATAGACGGCGAGGAACCACAAGGGCTGGGCGGCCAGGCCAGCGACGAAGCGCACCGAGGCCGGCGAGATCGGTGTGCGCTCGAGCACCAGCGCGGCGAGGAGCCACACGCCGACGAAGATCCCCGTCGGCCGGACCAGGCGGACCACCCGGCGGTGGAGGTAGTCCCGGTACCCCCACCCCCGCCGTGCGGCCTGGCGGACGCCGAGCAGGTTCGAGAACCCGCCGACGAAGAAGAACACGGGCATGACCTGCAGCACCCAGGTGGCGAGCTGCAGCGCCCGGACGTCACCCAGCGCACTCGTGCCGGTGACCCCGTCCGGCGTCCGGATGACGACGGAGATCAGCCAGTGGCCGAGCACCACCACCAGGATCGACAGTCCGCGCAGGAGATCGACGTAGCGGTCCCGATCCTCGGGCGTGGCCTCCACCAGCGACCGCACCCCCTTGGGTGCGTGAGGGCGCGTATTCCGCACCCTTACGCACCCAAGGGAACGGCGGGAGGGCCGGCGGTCTCGGCGAAGGCGTCCCAGAGGCGGGCGTAGGGGCCGCCGGCGGCGAGCAGGTCGGCGTGGGTGCCCACCTCGACCACGGCGCCCCGGTCGATCACGGCGATGCGGTCGGCCCGGGCCGCGGTGGGGAGGCGGTGGGCGACGAGGAGCGTGGTGCGCCCCTCGGCCGCTCGCTGCATCGCCTGCTGGACCCGGGCCTCGCTGGCCAGGTCGAGCTGCGACGTCGCCTCGTCGAGCAGGAGGATCGCGGGGTCGACGAGCTGGGCCCGGGCCAGGGCGATCAGCTGGCGCTGGCCCGACGACAGCGAGCGTCCCCGTTCGCTGACCGGTTCGAGGTAGCCCTGCGGCAGGGCGGCCACGAAGTCGTGGGCGCCGACGGCCCGGGCGGCCGCCTCCACCTCGGCGTCGGTGGCCTCCGGCCGGCCGTAGGCGATGTTGTCGCGCACCGTGCCGGTGAAGAGGAACGCCTCCTGGGGCACGACCCCGAGCTGGCGGCGGAACGCTCCGAGGTCGATGGACCGGAGGTCGATCCCGTCCACCGTGACCCGCCCGTCGTCGGGGTCGTAGAGCCGGGCCACCAGCTTGACGAGCGTCGACTTCCCGGCCCCGGTCTCCCCCACCAGCGCCAGCGTCTCGCCCGGCGCCACCGCGAGGTCGACGGCGTCGAGGGCCGGCGGCCCGACCGTGCCCGGGTAGTGGAAGCGCACGCCCTCGAACCGCACGGCACCGGCCAACCGTCCCGGCTCGACCGGCACCTCCGGGGCCGGGGTGCCGCTGGGCGTGGCCAGCAGCTCCTCGATCTTGGCGATGCTGGCCCCGGCCTGCTGCCACGTGTCGAGCACCTGCGACAGCTGCTGGATCGGGGCGAAGAACATGTCGAGGTACAGGAGGAAGGCGATCACCACCGCCGCGGTGACCGCACCCCGCGGCACCAGCACGCTGCCGGCCGCCAGCACCGCCACCGCCCCCAGGCTCGACAGCAGGTTCACGAACGGAAAGTACAGGGCGATGAGACGCTGCGCCCCGAGCCGGTGCTGCAGGTACCGCTCGTTCACCGCCCGGAAGCCGCGGGCGTTGCGACCCTCCCGCACGTAGGCCTGGGCCACCCGCACGCCCGAGAGGTTCTCCTGCAGGTTGGCGTTCACGTCGGCGATGGCGTCGCGGGCCCGGCCGTAGGCCGCCGCCGACCGCCGCCGATACCACCACGTCGCCAGCACCAGCGGCGGGAGCACCACCGCCGCGGCCAGGGTCAGCGCCGGCGACAGCACGAGCAGGAAGACGAAGACCCCGACACACGTCACCCCGGACACGACCGCGGTGACGAGACCCGTCTGGATGAGTTGCGACAGCGCCTCGACGTCGGTGGTCATGCGGGTCATGATCCGGCCGTCGAGCTCCCGGTCGTAGTAGTCGAGCGAGAGTCGTTGCAGGTGTCCGAAGATGGTGAGCCGCAAGGCGAACAGGGCCCGTTCGGCCGTGCGCCCGGTGACGAAGGTGTAGGCCCACGTCACGCACCAGTCGAGGCTGACGACCACGGCGAACAGGGCCGTGGTGGCCCAGAGCACGGCCTCGTCGCCGCCGCCGACCCCGAGGTCGAGGCCGCGCCGCACGAGGTACGGGCCGAGCAAGGTGAGCGCGCTGTCGACGGCGACGAGGAGCAGGCCGAGCGCGAGCCAGCGCCGCCACGGCCGGATGAACCGCAGGATCCGGAAGGCCGACGGGTCGTGGGTGGCGAAGGCGGCCTCGTCGACGCCGGGATCGTCGTCGGCCGGCGGGAGCCGATCGAGCCGCGCCAGCAGCTCGGGCGTCGCCGCCAGCGCCATCCCGCCCATCGGCCCGGCACCGCCCGCGGCGCCGCCCCCGCCGGGACCGAACCGTGGGGGCCCCGCCACGGCCGAGCGGGCCCGCGGGGCGGTCCGGGCGGCGGCCGGCCACGCTCCCACGGTGACCGCGCCGTCGTCCGGCGACGGCTCGGCGCCCTCGGGGCGGGGCCGGTCGACCTCGTCGAAGGACGCGTCGAGCGAGACGTCCGCCTCTCCCTCGTCCCCCGACGTCGTGGACGGGCCGGCGAGCAGGGCCCGGTAGCGGTCGTTGCGGGCCAGCAGCTCCTCGTGGGTCCCCAGGTCGGCCACACGACCGTGCTCGATCACGGCGATCCGTTGGGCCAGGCGCAGGGTCGACCGGCGGTGGGCGATGAGGATGGTGGTGCGGCCGGCCATCAGCGTTCGGAGCGTGGCGTGGATGGCCTCCTCGGTGGCGGCGTCCACCGCCGACGTGGCGTCGTCCAGGATCAGCACCCGGGGATCGGTCAGGATGGCCCGGGCCAACGCCACCCGCTGGCGTTGGCCGCCCGAGAGGGTCAGCCCCCGCTCGCCCACCACCGTGTCGTACCCGTCGGGCAGCGCCTCGATGAAGCCGGCCGCACCCGCCGCCGCAGCCGCGGCCCGCACCGCGTCGTCGGTGGCGTCCGGCACGCCGTAGGCGATGTTGGCCCTGACGGTGTCGGAGAACAGGAAGGCGTCCTCGAAGACGACGCCGACCTGTCGCCGCAGCGACCCCAGGGTCACGTCCCGCACGTCCACCCCATCGATGGTGACCCGCCCCGCCGCCACGTCGTAGAACCGCGGGAGCAGCGCCGTGACCGTCGACTTCCCGGAGCCGCTCGACCCCACGAGGGCGATCGTGTCGCCCGGGGCGAGGCGGAGGTCGAAGCCGTCGAGGACCTTGGTCCGGGTCGTGTACCCGAAGTCGACGTGGTCGAAGACGACCTCGCCCCGCAGCGCCGGGAGGTCGACGGCGCCCTCCCGCTCCTGCACCTTCGGGTTGGCATCGAGGATGTCCAGGATGCGTTCGGCGCCGGCCCGAGCCTGCTGGGCGATGGCGAAGAGGCCGGCCAGCATGCGCACCGGGGCCACCAGTTGCACCAGGTAGGCCGAGAAGGCGAGGAACGTGCCGAGCGTGATCCGCTGGTGCAGCGCCAGCCAGCCGCCGAGGCCCAGCACGGCGACCTGCCCGTAGGCGGGGATCGCCTGGAGGGCCGGCGAGTAACGGGCCTGCAGGCGCACGAGGCGACTGCGGGAGCCGTACAGGGCACGGGCGCGGTCGGCGAGGTGGGCCAGCTCCCGCTCCTCCTGGCCGAAGCCCTTCACCACCCGCACCCCGGCGACCGCCTCGTCCACGACGCCGGCCACCTCGCCCGCCCGCTGCTGTGCGTCCCACGTCGCCGGGAACACCGAGGTGCGCATGCGCAGCGACACGGCCAGCAACACGGGGATGGCCAGCAGCATCACCAGCGTCAGCGGCGGGGAGAGGAACAGCATCACCACGACGGCGACCACGAGCATCACCAGGTTCCCGACGATGATGGGCAGGAAGGCCAGCAACCCCTGGATCAACCCGAGGTCCGACGACGCCCTCGACACGAGCTGGCCGGTCTGCAGTTCGTCGTGGCTGCCGAAGTCGAGGCGTTGGAGCCGCTCGAAGATGGCGACCCGGAGGTCGTACTGCACATCGAGGCTGACCCGACCCCCGACCCAGCGCCGTGCGTACGCCGACGCGAACGAGAAGCACCCGGCCAAGGCCAGCAGCACGAGGAACGGACCCACCGGGCGGGTCTGGGTGACGAGCCCGTCGTCGACCACCGTGCGCTCGATGATCGGCGTGAGGCCCGCCACCACCTGGCCCGCCACCCCCATCCCGAAGGCGATGAGCACGTTGCGGCGATGGGCCATGAGGAACGGCCAGAGCCGCCGGATCCACCCGCCCGATCCGGGCGGGGCCGGTTCGGGGACGGGGCGCTCGGTCGCCTGCGCGGCGAGGCGTGCGGACGCCGTCACGTCGCCGCCCCTGGCGCGGTCGCCCTCACCGGGGCTGCGCCCGTTCCGCCAACTCGGCCGTGACCGCTTCCCCGAGCGCGGCCAGCCCCTCGACGGCGACGGCCCGGCGGTCGGACGGGAGCTGGCCGAGCAGCGTGTCGATGCGGTCGGCCACCGCCCGTTGCGCGTCCTGCAGCACGGTCCGCCCCGACGGGGTGAGCTCGAGTTGGACGCCGCGCCGATCGCCGGCCACCTCGGCCCGCTCGACCCACCCCTTGGCCACCAGCCCGTCGAGGACCCCGGTGAGCGCGGGACGGCTGACCGCGGCCTGGTCGGCCAGGCGGTTGGCCCGCTCCGGGGCGCGCGCCACCAGGAGCAGAACGCGCAGCTGGGGCGGGGTCACCTCGCCGAGCGACCGCTCCAGCATCCGCGACAGCACGGCCAGCGTGCGGGCGACGTCGCCGACAGAGACGTCGGTGTCGTCGGACCCGTGGCCGCCCTTCCGTGATCGTTCGGAGCCCACATCGTTAGGGTACCGAACGATGTGGTGGGCGCCAACGCGCCGCTCTCAGGACCCGAAGTCCCAGCTGCCGCCCCGCTCGTACTGCCTGATCACGTTCTTGGCGATCAGGATCTTGTGCACCTCATCGGGACCGTCGGCGAGACGGAGGGTGCGGGCCCCGAGGTACATCGCCGCCAACGGCAGGTCGTTGGTGACGCCGGCGCCGCCCCACACCTGGATGGCCCGGTCCACGACCCGGTGGAAGGCGTTGGGCACGAAGACCTTGATGCCCGAGATGGCGGTCCGCACACCGGGGTCACCGTTGGCGACCTTGGCCGCGGCGTCGATCGTCATGAGCCGGGAGGACTGGATGTCCATGTAGGAGTCGGCGATGAACCCCTGGATGAACTGCATGTCCTTCTGCAGGCCCCCGTGGACCTCGCGGGTGAGGGTGCGCTCCACCATCAGGTCGAACGCCCGCCACATCATCCCGACGCTGTTCATGCAGTGGAACACCCGGCCGGCCCCGAGCCGGTCCTGCGCAGCCTGGTGCCCCTGGCCGGCCAGGCCGAGCGTGTTCTCGAGCGGCACCTTCACGTTCTCGTACACGACCTCGCAGTGGTCGCTCTCGGACCGACCCCAGATGCCGATCCCCCGCACGATCTTCACCCCGGCGAGATCGGTGGGCACGATGAGCGAGGTGATCTGCCCTTGCACCCCGAGCTCGCCGGTGGGGTCGGTGGCCTTGGCCTGGACGATGAAGAAGTTGGCGTCGATCCCGTTGGACGTGAACCACTTGTGCCCGTTGAGGATCCAGTGGTCGCCGTCGCGGACGGCCTCGGTCCGGATGGCCCGGGGGTTCGAGCCGGCCACCTCCGGTTCGGTCATGGAGAAGCCCGACTCCATCGTGCCGTCGACCAGCGGGAGGAGCCACTTCTGCTTCTGCTCCTCCGTCCCGTACTTCACCAGCACCGAGGCGTTCCCCGAGTTGGGGGCCATGATGCCGAAGAGCGACGACGCCCCGAGGGCGTAGGCCAGGATCTCGTACATGTAGGCGAGGGCGAGGAAGTCGAGACCCATGCCGCCGTACTCCTGGGGCAGGTGCGGCGCCCAGAGACCGGCCTCGTTGACCTTGGCCTTGATCTCCTCCCGCAGGGCGATCGACCGCCGACGGGCGCGCTCGCGCTCCTCGTCGGTCTCGAACCATCCCCGCAACGACGGGTAGAGCTCGGCCTCGACCGGGAGGATCTCGGCGTTGATGAACGCCGCCGTGCGAAGGCGAAGGTCGTTGATGGACGGGTCGAGCCCGGCGATGGGACTCACGTTGATCGGCACGACGCACCTCCTGGCCGGGACGGCGCGGGTGCCGCCCCGGGCGCCCGCAACCTAGTGCCGGTCGACGGGCACGGCCGCGCCGTGACCGGGCGGCGCCGCCCACGCCGGGTCGTGCGGCGTGCGGGCGACGTGCACGCGGGCGTGGGCGATGGCATCGGCGAGGTCGGTGAAGATGTGCCGCTCGCTGGCGAGCTGGTCGAGGGCCCCGACCGCCCGCAGGAGGCGCTCGTGCTCCGGGCGCGGCCCCTTGAGCAGGACGGTGATGTGGCGGCGCTCGAGGTCGGCCACGATCTCGCCGAGCGC
Source organism: Actinomycetes bacterium (assembly GCA_029782025.1). Taxonomy (GTDB): domain Bacteria; phylum Actinomycetota; class Acidimicrobiia; order Acidimicrobiales; family Acidimicrobilacustridaceae; genus JAKOVR01. Next base: position 46,801 of record JAKOVR010000131.1, read on the forward strand.
CTGGGCACCCGTGGCGTCGAGGACCTGGAGGTCGGGAAGGCGCAGGATGACGACCCGCACGTCGGCCACCTGGGCCAGATCCGTCAGGAACCGTTGGGCCGCCCCGAAGAAGAGCGCGCCGTCGATGCGGTAGGCCACGATGTGGTCACGGAGCAGGTGCTGCTCCTCGCCCCCGTCGAGCTCGTGGGGAACGGGCGTCTCGGTGAAGGCGGTGGTCCGCGCGACGTTGCGGAGCGCCAGCACCGCGGCCACCGACACGCCGATCTCGACCGCCACGATCAGATCGAAGGCCACGGTGGCGACAGCCGTGAGGACGAGCACGAGCGCGTCCGAGCGGGTCGAGCGCAGGATGGCGCGGACGTTGTGGGTCTCGACCATGCGGACGGCGGTCACCATCAGGACCCCGGCCAGGGCGGCGAGCGGGATCCTGGCCACCAGCCCCGATGCGCCGACCACGACGACGATCAACGAGAGCGAGTGGACGACGGCGGCCACCCGGGTCCGGGCGCCGGCCCGCACGTTCACCGCCGTACGGGCGATGGCCCCGGTGGCGGGCATGCCGCCGAGCAGCGGGGCGGCGATGTTGGCCAGGCCCTGACCGAAGAGCTCACGATCCGGGTTGTGGCGCGGGCTGTCGGCCATGCCGTCAGCGACCCGGGCCGACAGGAGGCTCTCGATGGAGACGAGGGCGGCGACCGCGAACGCGGCACCGAAGTACTGGGACAGCTCCCCGAACCGGACCGTCGGGATCGTCGGCTGCAGCACGCTCGAGGGCAGCGCCCCGATCGTGGCGACGTCCCACCCGCCGGCCGCGGCGACGACGGCCGCCACGGCCACGGCCAGGAGTGAGGCCGGCAACGATCGGTGGAGGCGGGGGATGGCCATCATGGTGCCGACCACGAGCACGGTGAGCGCCACGGCCCGAGCCGAGCCACCGCCCAACGACTCGACCACGGCCCGGACGGCGACGACCGCGGTGTTGTCGCCCTCGGGGCGGGCCACCCCGAGGGCGGCCGGCACCTGCTGCAGGAAGATGATCACGGCGATGCCGAGGGTGAACCCCTCGATGACGGGCCACGGGATGTACGCCAGCACGCGACCGAGGCGGAACAACGCGGCCGCGACCACCAGCACCCCCGCCAGGACGCCGACGACGGCGACGGCCCCGGCCCCGAACCGGGCGACGAGCGGGACGAGGACCACGGTCATGGCGCCGGTCGGCCCGGACACCTGCAGGTTCGAGCCCCCGAACACGGCGGCCACGAGGCCGGCCACGATCGCGGTGGCCAGCCCCGCGGCGGCGCCGAGTCCCGTGGTGACCCCGAAGGCCAGCGCCAGGGGCAGCGCCACGACGCCGACCGTCAGCCCGGCGACCACGTCGCCGCGCCAGGAGCGGGCGAGGCCGTCGTAGTCGGCCCGCTGCGGCAGCAGCGAGACGACGGACCGCCACCGGGCCGACGACGGTGCGGCCGGACCGCTCATCGGGCGGTGATCTCGGCGGCCAGGCCGTCGAGAAGGTCGCGGGTGTGGGCCAGCGACGCCAGGAGGAGCTGCTTGGACACCGCCAGCAGCTCGGCCACCAGCGGGTCGCGGACGGCGTAGATGACGTTGTTGCCGTCTCGGCGGGTGGTGACCAGCCCGGCCCGGCGCAGCACGCCGAGCTGTTGGGACAGGTGCGACGACTCGATGCCGACGAGCGGTTGCAGCTCGCCGACGGACCGCTCTCCCTCGACGAGGACCTCGAGCACGCGGACCCGGGCCGGGTGGGCCAGCGCCTTGAACAACTCGGCCTTGATCTCGTTCAGCGGACGGCTCGCCGCGGCCGCGGAGGCGCCCGGCCGGGCCGGCGGGACGCCGGTCATGCCCACACCCCCATCGGGGTGGACTGGGCCAGCGTCGGACCAGAGATGGAGAGGGTGCAGGCAGCCACGACGGCGGTTCCTTCCGGGAGCGGCGGTGTCGGCGGCCCGTGGGGCCGCTCGGTCGTTGCTGACTACCTTACACTTTCGTCAGACTGTGAACCCATCAGGTGGTCGCACCACCAGGGCGGGGCCGGCACGGTCAGCGGCTCAGCACCACCAGGAACTCCATCGTCCCGGTGTCGCCGACCTGGGCCGGCCCCCCGGACGGGTTGTCGATGCCGTAGTCGGCGAAGGTGATCACCGTCGACCCGCTCACCTCGATGGTGGCACCGCGCTTGGCCACCAGATCGAGGGTGACCGACTTGGTCGTCCCGTGGAGGGTGAGATCGCCCGTGGCCTTGTAGGTGCCGGTGGCGCCGTCGCCCGGGATCGAGCCGAGATCGATCGGCGAGGTCAGGGAGAAGGTGGCCGTGGGGAACTGCGAGGTGCGCATGATCCGGCCCTGGAACTGGCCGTCGCGCTGCGACTTGTCGCTTTTGACCGTCGTGAGGTCGACGGTGACCTTCGCCGCCGTGACCTTGGTGCCGGCGATCGTCACCTCGCCGCTGACCGACGTCGTCCGGCCCACCGCCTCGGCGCTCTGACCGAGGAGGATCTCCTTGGCCCGGTAGCCGGCCTGGGAGCCCGAGCCCACCTTCCACGTGCCCTCGATGGACCCGTTCGACGCGCCCGCGCCCCCACCGCCGGTGGCGCCCGACACCGTCAGCGGCGGTGGGGCGTCCTCGGTGAAGAAGTGGATGTACACGAACGGGCCCCCGACGCCGAGCACCAGCGCCGCCACCAGGCCGATGACCACCCAACGCAGCACCGATCGCGACCCTTTCCCCCCGGCGCGGCCCTCCGGCGGGGCGGTCGTGTCGCGGTCGGACATGTGGATGCTCCTCCCTCAGCGCCGCCGGGTCGGGGCGCGGTCTCCTCCCGGAACCCGGGACGCTATCGGCGCGGTCACGAACCCGGACGGAACACCCCGCAACGGGATCCGCGCTGTCGCTTGACGCCCGCCGCCCGGTCGGGGACCATCCCCGGCACGGCCACCGTGACGGCACGGGCGCCCCCAGGAGGTCCCCCGATGCCAACCCGCCGGATCGCTGCGCTGCTGGCGTCGACCCTCGTCCTGCTCGTCGGCTGCAAGCCGCTCGTGCCCCCACCCGGCGCCGCCCCGCTGCGCTACCGGGAGGAGGTCTTCACGACCCTGGACCTCTCCAGCAACGTCGAGTACGGCACAGCCATCTTCCGTTCCACCGGCGCGCCGGTTTCCCTGCGGCTCGACCTCTACTCGCCCGCCGGCGACGCCGCCCCGCGCCGGCCGGCGATCGTGTGGGTCCACGGCGGCTCCTTCGTGTCCGGCACCAAGACCGCGGGCGACATCGTCGACCAGGCCACGACCTTCGCCCGCAAGGGCTACATCAGCGTGTCGATCGACTACCGGCTTTCCCCCACCGGTTGCTCGGCCGCCGTCCCCACCTCCGAGTGCATCCTGGCCATCATCGACGCCAAGCACGACGCCCAGGCCGCGGTCCGGTACCTGCGGGCCAACGCCTCGACCTACCGCATCGATCCCGACCGGATCGCCATCGACGGCTCGTCGGCCGGCGCCATCACCGCCCTCAACGTCGGCTACGACGCCACCGAGGTCGGCACCGGCGGGTCGAACCCCGACCAGTCCTCCGCCGTGCGGGCGGCGGTGTCGCTGTCCGGATCGAGGCTCATGGGCACGAGCGACCCGGGCGACGCGCCGAGCCTGCTCTTCCACGGCACGGCCGACAAGGTGGTCCCCTACGACTGGGCGGTGGCCACGGTGACCGATGCCCGGGCCGCCGGGTTGGAGGCCTACCTCACGGCCTGGGACGGCGCCGGCCACGTGCCCTACTCGTCCCATCGCACCGAGATCATCGATCAGACCACCAACTTCCTCTGGTGGACCCTCGACCTCGCGAATCTCCCCTGATCCATAGGTTGACGAATATATATAGGTCCTCCTATATTTAGGCGGTGGCCACCCAGGAGGAACGCCGAGCCGAGACGAGGACCCGTCTCCTCGACGCCGCCGCCGAGCTGTTCGCCGAGCGGGGCATCGAGGCGTCCAGCATCGACGCCATCGCCGCCGTGGCCGGCCGCACCTCCGGTGCCGTCTACGACCACTTCGGCGGCAAGGACGGCCTCCTGCGCGCCCTCCTCGAATCCTGGGTCGACGACGTCACCTCGGCCATCGGCGCCGAGCTCGACACCGCCACCACCCTCGACGACCGGCTCCTCGCCTTGTGGCGCAACGTGGCCGACCCCCCGGCCGGGGGCGGCCGCTGGATCGCCCTCGAGCACGAGCTGTGGAGCTACGCGGCGCGCCACGACGAGATCCGCGACTACCTCGCCCGGCGCTACCGGGCGGCGTGGGCCGGGGTCGAGCACGCGGCCAGCGACTGGATCGGCGCCGCCGCCGGCCGGATCGGCCCGTCGCTCATCGGCCTGCTCATGGGCCTCGAGATGATGCGGCGCGTCGATCCCGAGGCCGTCTCCGACGACGTGGCGCTCGGGGCCCTCCGCGCCCTCGTCCTCGGCCAGCCGGCGGAGGTGGCGCGATGACCGGCCACCACCGCCTGTCCATGTTCTCTCCCACCCCTCCCCCACCCTGGAAGGTTCCCCACCATGCGCACCAAGCTCTGTGACGACCTCGGCATCGAGTTCCCGATCTTCGCCTTCACCCACTGCCGCGACGTGGTCGTCGCCGTGAGCAAGGCCGGTGGCTTCGGCGTCCTCGGCGCCGTCGGCTTCAGCCCCGAGCAGCTCGAGATCGAGCTCAACTGGATCGACGAGCACATCGGCGACCACCCCTACGGCGTGGACATCGTGATCCCCAACAAGTACGAGGGGATGGACGCCGACATGACCACCGAGGAGCTCACCAAGATGCTCCAGGACATGGTGCCCCAGGGTCACCTCGACTTCGCCCGCAACCTGTTGAAGGACCACGGCGTGCCGCTCCAGGAGGGCGACGACAACTCGCTCCAGCTCCTCGGCTGGACCGAAGCCACGGCCACCCCGCAGGTCGAGATCGCCCTGCGCCACCCCAAGATGACCCTCATCGCCAACGCCCTCGGCACCCCGCCCAAGGAGGTCATGGACATGATCCACGACGCCGGGCGCAAGGTGGCGGCGCTGTGCGGCTCGCCGTACCAGGCCCGCAAGCACGCCGACGCCGGCGTCGACATCATCATCGCCCAGGGCGGCGAAGGCGGCGGCCACTGCGGCGAGGTCGGCTCGATCGTGCTCTGGCCCCAGGTCGTGGCCGAGGTCGCCCCCACGCCGGTGCTGGCCGCCGGTGGCATCGGCAGCGGCCAGCAGATCGCCGCCGCGCTGGCCCTCGGCTGCCAGGGGGCCTGGTCCGGCTCGCAGTGGCTGATGGTCGAAGAGGCCGACAACACGCCGGTCCAGCAGCAGACCTACATCGACGCCACGTCCCGCGACACGGTGCGCAGCCGCTCGTTCACCGGCAAGCCCTGCCGCATGCTCCGCAACGACTGGACCGAGGCGTGGGAGACCCCGGGCAACCCCGAGCCGCTCGGGATGCCCCTGCAGTACATGGTCTCGGGCATGGCCGTGGCCGCCACCCACCGGTACCCGGACCAGACCATCGACGTCGCCTTCAACCCGGTCGGCCAGGTGGTCGGCCAGTTCCGGAAGGTCGAGAAGACCGCGGCGGTGATCCAGCGCTGGGTCGAGGAGTACCTCGAGGCCACCGAGCGCCTCGACTCCTACAACGCCGCGGCCGTCTGAGGGGGCCTGCCCGCCGGCGGCGGGGTCAGAGCGACGGTGGCCGGTTCACGAACCGCCGGGCCGTCGGGCTGTAGAACCATCCGCCGCCGGCCAGGGTGCCCCCGTCCACCGGGATCGAGTGCCCGGTGACGTACGACGAGAGGTCCGAGGCCAGGAACAGCGCCACGCGCGCCTGGTCCTCGGGCCAGCCGAGCCGTCCCACCGGCGCCCACGATGCCCACCGGTCGTCGTCGTCCTGGCCGTCGGCGCCATCGCCATCGCCGGCGAGGTAGTCGACCTGGTCGGTCTGGGTCAGGTCGGGCCCGATGGCGTTGACCCGCACGCCCTTGCGGCCGACGGCCACGGCCAGGCTGGTGGTGAAGTGGGCCACCGCGGCTTTCATCGCCGCGTACACCGGGCCCCCGGGGAAGCCCCGCATCGCCTCCACCGAGTGCACGTTCACGATCGACCCACGGCCCGCCGCCTCCATGGCCGGGAGGTAGGCCCGGGTCACGGCGAAGACGTGGAGGAGGTTCACGTCGTACATGGCCCGCCAGTCCTCCGGCGTGGACCGCTCGAAGCGCACCGCCGGCCGGTAGTCGCCCACGTTGTTGACGAGGACGTCCACCCGGCCGTGGGCCCTCAGCACGGCCTCGGCCCAACGAGCCACCGCCTCGGGGTCGGTCACGTCGACCACCTGCGCCGCGGCGCGTCCGCCGCGGGCGACGATCTGGTCGACGGTCGCAGTCGCCGCCGCCCCGTCGATGTCGGCGATCTCGATGATCGCCCCGTGCTCGGCGAAGAGCGCGGCGATGGCTGAACCGATCCCGGCCGCCGCGCCGGTGACGACGGCGACGCGACCGTCGAGGAGGCGGGACCAGTCCTCGACCTCGGGCACCCGCCCGGGGTGCTGCGCCGTCATCGCCCACCCGCCGATCGTCGGGGCGGCGCGACGGTCCGGTCGTGGGAACCCATGAGTCGACCGTAGCCGGACCCCGTTCAGACCCCCATGAGCTCATACATGTTGCCGCCCATCACCCTGGCCACATCGGCCTCGGGCAGGCCCAGCTCGTCCTGGGCGAACACGGCGTACTCGACGGGATCGGCGATGCCCTCCGGGTGGGGCCAGTCGGAGTTGAACAGGATGTGGTCGAGGCCGATCGTGTCGATGAGCGGCTGCAACGGCTCCTCCCAGTACGGCGCCACGTACACCGCCCGCCGTATCGAGTCGAGCGGGTGCTCGGCGAAGAGGTGGGGCATCTTGCCGAAGCCGTCCTGGAGGTCCTCGACCACCCGTCGCATCCACACGCCGCCGTTCTCGATCGAGGCGATGCGCACACCCGGGAACCGGGCCAGCATGCCGTGGCACACGGCCGAGATCACCGTGTCCATGATGGGGCGGTAGGCCTGCGAGACGGTGGCGAAGAGGTTCTGCTCGAACGGCCGCATCTCGAGGTCGGCCCCGCTCCACTCGTTGGCGTGACGCTGGTAGCCCGAGTTCGAGGCGTGCATCATCACCGGGATGCCGGCCTCCTCGATGCGGGCCCAGAACGGGTCGCTCTCGGGCAGGAACGGCGACCGGGGACCGCGGAAGCCGGCGACCGGACCGGGCCGCACGAGGACCGTCTTCGCCCCCCGCTCGAGGGCCCACTCGAGCTCGGCCACGGCGCCGTCGGTGATGGCCAGGTTGATCACGGGGGTGGTGAAGATCCGGCCCTGGTGGTCGAAGCCCCACTCGTCGTGGAGCCACTGGTTGAACGCGTGGATCAGCACCTGGGTGCCGACCGGGTCGTCCATGAAGCTGACCTCGAGCAGCGAGGCCAGGGTCGGGAAGTTGATGATCGACTGGATGTGCATCCGGTCCATGAGCGCCAGACGGGCGTCACGATCGGTGAACTCGGGGATGGCCCGCATCGGGCGGACGATCTCCCGGTAGCTCTTGCCCTCGACGTTGCGCTTGGCGAAGTACTCCGCCGCCGACCCCGGCTCGGCCACCACCTCGAAGGTGGGGTTCGGGATGTAGTTCGACACCTTGTTCCGGATGAGCATCTTGGTGCGGCCGTCGATCTCGGCCAGGCGGACCAGCCCCTCGTAGCCCGCCGGCAGGTACCGGGTGAAGGCGTCGGGGCCCTCGTAGAGATGGAAGTCGGAGTCGAACACCGGGTGCCCGAACTCGGTGAACGACATGTCGGGCTGGTAGCGGCGGTACTCCATCGCGCGTGGACTCCCTGGTCGTGCCGGCGGGTCCAGTCGACCGTACGGCCGGCGGCCGGGTCGGCCCAGGGACCAAAGTCCCTTGTTCTAACGGTCGTGTCACACCAGGGGCCGGCGACCGGTTCACGGGTCGACGGGCGGCTCCGGGAGCAGCACGAAGCGCAGGACGAGGAGAACGAGCACGGCCACGACCACGGTCTGGACCGCCATCCGCGCCGTGACGCCGAGCACCCGAACGCTCGATGGGCCGACCGCGGCGCGGTCGTCAGGGCCGGCACCGACACCGGCATCGACACCGGCCCGGATCCCGGCATCGTCCTCGGATCGGGCGGTCGCCCCGTCGTCGGCCACGACGAAACCGTAGCCCGCCGCCCCGCCGGCACGTTCCACCGGGGACGAGGCGGGTACGCTCGGCCGAGGCATGGAAGCGAAGGCGGCAGGTGATGGTGCGCGTCCTCCGTAGGTCCCGCGCCCCGCAGCAGGAGGACCCCGGGGATCTCGAGGGCAGTGGCGCGCCCGGACGCGAGCCGGGCTATTGGACCGGCCTGCGCTCCTCGCCGCACCGGTGGCTGCCCGTGGCGGTGATCACCGCCGCGCTCGTCTGGGTGGTCAGGTCGTTCTGGGTGACCAGCGTCCCCCACCCCGTGCTGGTGGCCGACTCGTGGCTCTACTACGACATGTCCCTGTCGGTCCTCCGTGATCCGGGGTACGCCCGCACGATCGAGTCCTACCTGGCGCCGGGCAACCACATCGCGACCTTCCCGTTCGGCTACCCCGTCCTCGTGGCCGTCGTCAACGCCATCTTCAAGACCGAGTACCGGTCGCTCCTCATCGTGAACCTGGGGCTCGTGCTCCCCTTCGCGCTCACGATGGAAGTGGCGGCCTGGCGGCTCTTCCGACGCCGCGGCGTGGGGATGTTCCTCGGTCTCGCCCTGCTGTGTTCCGGCTACCACGTCCAGGACATGATGCTGGGCGGCTCGGAGATGGCCGCCGTGTTCTGCCTCGGTGTGCTGGTGATGGTCCTGGCCAAAGCCCAGCCCCCCACGTGGCGGCAAGCGGGATGCGCAGGGCTCGCCAGCGGGGCGTGGGTGATGATGCGCTTCGACGGGCTGCTGCCGGCCCTGGCTCTGCCCGTCATGCTCGTGGCCGTGCGCCTGTGGAAGGTCCGCCACACCCTGCCCTACCTCGGCGGGCTCGTCGTCGGGGTGGGCCCCTGGATCGTCTACTCCATGGCCCGCTTCGGCACGTTCTTCGCCAGCGACAACAACATCGGCGCCCTGGCCGTGCAAGCGCACGTCCACGTGAACTACTACCTGCCCAACGGCACAGCCACCGCCTTCGACGATCCGGCCGGCTGGTGGGCGCGGGTGTCGGGGAACTTCCCCGACTTCCTCGAGGCGCTGGGCTTCGCCCTGACGAACGCCATCCTCCCCCGCTATCTCGCCGCGGCGACGGTGATCGTGCTCGTCTACGGCGCCGTCCAGGCCAAACGGAGCGGGACCAGCGCCGATCGGTGGAGCGGGGTCCTCGTCCGGGAGCTCCGCGACGTGGTGACCGCACCGCCTGTGCGTCTCGCCGCCGCGCTCACGGCGTCGACCCTGGCCGGGCTCGTCGTCACGGTGATGACCAGCGGCCTGGCCATCCCCCGCTACTACATCACGCTGATCGTGGCCTTCGAGCTGCTCCTGGTGGCGATGATGATGGCCGTGCCCCGGCACCCGCCGGCCGGAGCGACGATCGCGACCGCCGCCGCCGCCCACCTCGGGTGGTATCTGCCCCTGGCGCTGGTGGCGGTCACTCCGGCGTGGGACTGGATCAGCCACCGGGACTTCGCGCCTTACCACGTCGGCGATCAGATCTGGGAGGTGGCGGCGTGCGCCCAGCCCGGCGAGCGCATCGTGGTCGTCGCCCTCGACCCCGCCCTCTACCTGCTCGGACCGATGTACGGCATCACCGCCATCTACGAGCCGTTCAACTTCAAGCAACTGTCGCGAGACGAGAGGCTCGCGTTCCTCCGCACCTACCAGGTGACAGCGATCTACATCGATCCGAGCGTCCGCCCGAAGACGGCCGCCGAGGCCAGGGAGATCTACGAGGACCTGCTGGGATTGCCGGCGGGCGGCCTCAAGGACCCCTGCGCCCCCGGGCTCCTGCATTTCCCCAAGCCACCGTGACCCGAGCCGGTGGGGGCCCAGCCTGCGCCCCGCCGGCCCGGGCCCTCTAGGATCGGCGGGCCGTTGTCCACGAACCAGGGGGCGAGATGACGGGGAACCACCCACCGGTCGACGATTGGGCGACCGACTTCGACCACACCGATCTGGCCTGGGCCGCCGACCCGTTCCCGATCTGGGACGAGTTGCGCCAGACCTGCCCGGTCGCCCACAGCGACCGGTACGGGGGCGTGTGGCTGCCCACCCGCCACGAGGATGTGGCGGCCATCGCCTACGACACCGAGCACTTCAGCTCCTACGACGTCATCGTGAGCGACGACCCGAGCGTGTTCGGCCCGCCGGTCGGGATGGCGCCCCCGATCACCAGCGACCCGCCGTTCCACGCCGAGGCCCGCCGCCTGATCCTCCAGTCCCTCGGCCCGAAGGCGGTGGCCGACCTCGAACCGGTGACCAAGGCCTGGTGCGAGGAGCTGCTCGACCGGGTGGCCGGCCAGGACGTGGTCGACGCCGCCGCGCAGTACGCCGAGAACATCCCGGCCCGCATCGTGTGCCACATCCTCGGGCTGCCCCTCGACGACGCCGACCTCCTCAAGGACTACATCCAGCTCGAGCTCGTCGACCTCGACCTCATGGACCGCCCGATGCCGCGGGTCATGATGCTCGAGTACCTCCGCGACGCGATCATGGACCACCAGGCCAACCCGCGCGACGACCTCACCTCCCACCTGCTGGCGGCGACCGTGGGGGGCGAGCCGCTCCAGCTGACCCACGTCGGCGGCACGATGATGCTGCTCATCATCGCCGGCATCGACACGACCTGGAGTTCGATCGGCGCCGCCATCTGGCACCTGGCCCAGCACCCCGACCAGCGCGACCGCTTGATCGCCGAGCCCGACCTGATGCCGGTCGCGCTCGAAGAGCTGCTGCGGGCCTATGCGCCCGTGACGATGGCCCGCAAGGTGGTGCAGGAGGTCGAGGTCGGCGGCTGCCCGATGAAGCCGGGCGACTGGGTGCTGCTCCCCTTCCCGGCCGCCAACCGTGATCCCGAGCACTTCGAGCGGGCGGACGAGGTGATCCTCGACCGCGAAGTCAACCGTCACGCCACCTTCGGCCTCGGCATCCACCGCTGCGCCGGCTCGAACCTCGCTCGGATGGAGATGCGCGTCGCCCTCGAGACCTGGCTCGAGCGTTACCCCGAGTTCTCCCTCGACGATCCGGCCGCCGTGCGGTGGGCCGGCGGCCAGGTCCGCGGCCCGCGCCGGCTCCCCATCCGCGTGCGTTGATCTCTTGGGTGCGTAAGGGCGCGCATAGCGCACCCTTGCGCACCCAAAGGATCAGGGGCCGCCGTCAGCCGTCGGCCCGGGTCGTCTGGCCGCACCGGACGTCGATGTCCTGGAGCTCGGCCCGCAGCCGCGTCCGCTCCTGATCGAGCCGGGCGACGACGCGGTACCGCTGGCCCACGTCGCGCCGGAGGTGCTCGACCTGGACGGGAGGGAACACTACCGTGACCGTCGCCCCGGAGCGGACCTGCGCCAGCACGTTCGAGGGGGGCACCGCCGTCGTGGCGCCGTCGCTCGGCCGCGGCGGGACCGTGGCCCGATCGGCCACCGTCTCGACGGACTCGACCGACAGGGATACGCCACCGTCATCGCTCACGGCGGTGACCGTGCCCGTGAACACCGCACCATCGAGTGCGTTCGGCTCGCAGATCGGGCGGGCACACCCGCCGCTTCCGATGTTGAGCACCACCACGGCCGCAGCGCTGGTCGCCAGCACTCGCGCCCACCCCCGAACCAGCACGTGGCCAGACTGCCGATGGAAGCTCACCGCCCGAGCTTAGGAACCCGGAGCCGTCCTCGGGTGAGGAGACCTTGGGTGCGTAAGGGCGCGCATAGCGCACCCTTACGCACCCAAAGGACGGCCGTGGCCGTCGTGGTCGGACCTCACCAGAGGCGGTCGAGCTCCTCGGCGACCTCGCGGACGCTGCCCCGCAGCTCCTCGGGCACCGAGGCCAACGTCTCGTCGTTGACCTCGGCCGAGAAGCGCAAGCGGTCGGCGTCGGCCAGCTCGTGGTGGGACGGGCCCCAGGCCGCGTGGAGGATGAGCGGGATGGTCTCGTTGTTCGTGCCCTTGAGCACGGCCACCGGGCCGTCACCGACCCGCGACGCGTCGAACACCTCGATGCGCAGGCCGTCGTCGTTGCACACGGGCTGGATCACGTAGCCCTCGTGCCCGCCCGGCGACCGACCGGCGAAGGCGCTGGAGCCGGCCGTGGCGCCCACGGCCCGGGGGGCAAAGGCGGGTGAGGTGATGTGGTCGGCGGTGTCGGGGTACTCCCACCGGGCCTTGAGCTCCATGCTGCCCCGCTCGAACGAGCACAGCGCGCCGGGGGTCTCCTCCCGCAGCTGGTCGAGGTCGATGCGCCCCTCGTACATGCGGGCGGCGCGGGCCGAGATGCTGCCGGGTCGGCAGCCCTGATAGGTCACGTGGTGGAGCGTGGGGTTGGTCATCCCCTCGACGCTCCAGTCCATGGCCGAGAGCTGGAGGTTGAACGTCCAGTCCTCCTTGAACAGCCCGCGCTCGAGCACCTTGCCGGTCTCGGGCTCGAACACCACCTCGACCAGGGTCTCGGGGGCCATGGCCATGTTGTAGAGGCCCACTGCGGCCGGGTCGACCGGGTTGCCGTTGACGTCGACGTCGTCGGGCCGCAGGTAGAGGGCCAGGTCCATCAGGTCCATGCCCTCCCACACGACCGACACGCCGTCGCTGTCGTCCCACCGGGCGTAGTAGTGCCCGTTGGGGGGCGACATGGTGAAGCACACCGGCGTGATCGGCGTACCCGACGCCAGGCCTTCCACCGCGTCCTTGCGGATCAGCCATACGGGGACGGTCTCGTCGATCGTCGTGGTGCGCTCACCGCCGAACATCTCGTCGGCGTCGGCCTTGAAGTTGCCCGAGTCGCACAGGATCACCCAGTCACGGGTCTGGCTCACGGTGTGGATCGACCCCGAGAACGAGATGCCCTCGAGGGGCCAGTGCCGCACCTGGGTGCCATCGTGGCGGTCGTAGCGCACCAGCGACGGACGCATGCCGAAGGTCGGCTCGATCACCGGCTCGAGCTTGACGGTCCAGAGGCAATGGCGCTCCGGGTCGGCCACCGGGTGGGCGGAGGAGAAGAGGAAGGGCAGAACCCCGCCCAGCTCCATCGAGCTCCCACCCCAGGAGTCGACGTGGCCGACCTCGGACACGAACTCCATGGTCTCGGGGTGCAGCTCCACCGGCCGGCCGGCGTCCCACGTGGCGTAGAGGCGGTTCCCCCAGGGCAGGGTCGCGGTGTTGGCGCAGTTGGCCGACCCGAAGGGTGAGGTGTAGCCGATCGGGCTGCCGCCGAAGGCCTCGGGATGGCGGTTCCACAACCGCTTCCCGGGTGTCTCGATCGACACGCTCTGCCACCGGAAGCGGCCGGGTGCCGCGCCGCGGGTGCCGGGCTCGAGCGACAGCCGGCAGATCGAGCCCCAGTCGAAGATCCGGTACGGGAGCCCGCCCAGGTTCTGGGGGCTCGAGTAGGTGACCTCGCCGCTGATGTCGGCTGGCCACTCCCCGGCCACGACCTCGAGGTCGAAGTCCCGGTGGGGGGCGGTCGTGAGGCTGCGGGGTGTGGGCATGGCGATGCTCCCTGGTCCTGTTCGCGGGGTCCCGGTCGAATGAACGACGTTAAGTGAACACTGTTTAGCACAAGGCGCCGGTGGGGCGCGCCGTCACCAGGTGATGCCGGGGTCCGGCGGGAAGAGCTGCTTGCGCTCGGCCATCAGCCGGTCGCAGTCCCAGTCGGCCCCGACCCGCTTCATCAGGATCGGGCTGAGCGCGCGGTCCGTCACCTGCGCCCAGTTGGCATCGGTGTTCTCGAGGATCGCCAGCGACGCCCCGACCACCAGCTGCTCGGAGCTGTCCTTGACCGTGCCTTTCAGCGAGTCGGGCCCGTCCTGGGTCATGTCGTAGGCGAAGATCTCCCGGCGGGCGATGTAGAGCTCGCCGTTGCCGGCTTCGCCGAAGTGGACGATCACCGTGATGCCGGGCTTGCCGTCCTTGTCGTCGTCGACGATGCGCGGGTCGCGGGGGTCGGTGGGGAGCTTGTCGTTGGCCGGGTCGGTCAGGCGGATGCCCACCGGCGTCGGAGTCCCGGGGCGGAGCACCCGCCGGGCTCCCACCGGTCCAGTGACCTCGACCGGTGTGCTGACCGGCTTGATGGCCCGCGTGCCGGCATCGGAGATCGAGGTCTTGATGGGCATGTCGGTCACCTGGTCGGCGTGGCAGAACTCGTCGGACTCGATGAGCCGCCCGTCCTTCACGCTGAAGTCGGAGAACCCGTAGCTGATGATCTGGGTCTTCATCGGGTTGCCCTGGTAGGCGACGATGTCGTAGTGGGCCCAGCGGCCGACGAGCTCGGCCCCGGCCACGGGTGCCGCGGTCGTCCCTGGGCTCGTGGCCGCGGTCGATCCGGGGCCCGACGCCGACGTGCCGCTCCCGCCGCAGCCGACGGCGAGCAGGGCCGAGGCGAACGCTCCCGCCAGCGTGGCGGTCCGGCCGGCGCTCACGATGCCTCCACGAACCGGTCGAGGGCGTCCGACACGGCCGTGCCCGGCGGCAGGCGGTCCGGCCCGATGGCCAGGTCGACGGCCCGCTGGAAGTGGTGGATGAGCCGCTCGTGCCAGCCCACCTGGAACGGGCGGGCGCCGCGGGACGCCACCGACGCCTGGATGGGGGCCATGTTGGCGGTGTCCTGCGCCATCACCGTGTCGAACAGCGTCATCCGGAAGGTGTGGTCCTGGGGCACCTCGTCACCCTCCCAGGCCGGCGCGTACCAGCGCAGCTCGAGATCCGTTCGGTCGACGTCGACCGGCCACATGCAGAGGAAGGTGAAGGCGCCGGTGTCCATGGGCACCACCAGGTTCGGGAACAGGCCGAAGGACGTGGAGGTCTGACGCCAGAGCAACGGCACCGAGGGGTTGTCGTACTCGGGCGACACCATGGGCATGTCGCGCAGCTCCTCGCGCTTCTCGACCGTGAGCCGGCTGTGCCCGTTGGGCAGCATCGCCACCGTCACCGACTGGTCGTCGTAGAGCAGCGCGGCGTTGTCGGGGTGGACGGTGCGGATGTGGTACACCTCGAGGAAGGCGTCCACCATCAGCTTCCAGTTGCAGGCGAGGTGGTGCACCTGGGTGCCCACGAGACGCATGCTCGGCCCGTCGATCTCCACCATCTGCTCGCGGATCGGCCCGAGGAACTCGGCGAGGGGCACGACGTTCGGGTCCTCGCTCACGAAGACCCAGCCTTCCCACGTCTCGCACCGCACCGGGACCAGGCCGAGCTGGCCGGTGTCGAGGCCGGCGAAGCTGCGGGCGTCGGGTACGGCCTTCAGCACGCCGTCGGTGCCGTAGCTCCAGCTGTGGTATTGGCACGTCAGCCGGCGAGCCGTGCCGCACTCGTCGCGGGTGACCGGCGCGCCCCGGTGGCGGCAGGCGTTGTAGAAGGCCCGCAGCACGCCGTCCTCGCCCCGGACGATCACGATCGGCGCCCCCGAACGCGTGAACTGGCGGTAGGACCCCGATGCCGGCCACTCCGACTCGTGGCCGGCGAAGAGCCACACCCGACCGAAGACGTGTTCGCGCTCGAGGGCGTAGAAGGCGGGATCGACGTAGCGCTCGGTCGGGATGAGGGGCACCGGCACGGCATCGGCCGGCGGTCCGGTGCGCGACTTCTCCTGCTCGATCCGGTCACGGATCTGTTGCTCCAGCACGGCGTCCACGATGGGTCCCCTCTTCCGGCAGGTCGGCCCGACGTGGTGGTGGTCACGAGGGGCGCTCATCGGTTAACGTCGTTAACCTAGCACCTCGAGCGACCGGCCGCCGGTCGCACCGACCCAGCCCCGGGGGAGATCACCCATGTCCAGCACCGCCACGAACCCGGCCACGATCCCCGGCTCCCTGCGCGGGGGCGTCACCAACGCCGCCCACCAGCCCGACCTCACGGGCAACCTCGCGCCGGTGGCCGACGAGATCGACGTCGCCGACCTGGCCGTCACCGGTGAGCTCCCGGCTGCGCTCCGGGGCAGCTTCGTGCGCAACGGCCCGAACCCGCTCTACGAGCCCATCGGTCGCTACAACATGCTCGACGGCGACGGCATGGTGCACGGCATCACCATCGCCGACGGCCGGGCCAGCTACCGCAACCGCTGGGTGCGCTCCCGGGGCCTGCTCGCCGAGGTGGCGTTGGGTCGCGCCATCTACCCGGGGCTCGGCAACGTGATGGACTTCCCCGACCGGTCGCTGACCGGCGACGCCGGCCCGGTGAAGAACGTGGCCAACACCCACGTGATCCGCCACGCCGGCAAGTGGCTGGCCCTCTGGGAGGGTGGCCTGCCCACCGAGATCACGCCCGAGCTCGACACGGTCGGCGAGCACGACTTCGGCGGGCGGCTGCGGGGCTCGATGACCGCCCATCCCCGCATCGACCCCCGCACCGGTGAGTTGCTCTGCTTCGCCTATTCGCTCTTCCCGCCGTACCTGCGCTATTTCGTGGTCGACGCCACCGGCGAGCTGGTGCACTCGGTCGAGCTCGACCTCCCCGCCCCGGTGATGATGCACGACTTCGTCATCACCGAGGACCACGCCGTGTTCCTCGACTCCCCCATCGTGTTCAACATCGAGTCGCTCGGGCACGGCCCGATGGTGTCGTGGCGCCCCGAGAACGGCACCCGGCTCGGGGTGATGCCCCGGCGGGGCGGCGCCTCGGACATCACCTGGTACGAGATCGAGCCAGGTCACGTGCAGCACTTCTGGAGCGGCTGGGCCGACGGTGACCGCATCGAGCTGTGCGGCTCCCGCTTCGACGCCCCCGACTTCGGGATCGACTCCGAGGCCCCCCTCGACGTGTCGGTCGCCGATCCCACCCCGGGCCGTCCGGCCCGGTTCTGGATCGACCTGGCCCGCGGCGACGCGGGGTGGGAGCCCATCGATGATCTCGGCGGCGACTTCAACCGCATCAACGACGCCTACAACGGGGTGCGCGTGCGGTGGCTCTACCTCTCGGCCTTCATCCAGCCTGGCCGCCGCATCGGCGACTTCGACACGATCGTCAAGTACGACGAGACCGACGGCAGCCGCACGCTGTGGACCGCCGGCCCCCACGGCCACGTGGGCGAGACCGTGTTCGCCGCTGATCCCGACGGCACGGCCGAGGACGACGGGTGGCTGCTCAACGTCGTCTACGACGACCAGCGCGACGCCAGCGACCTGGTGGTCCTCGACGCCCGCGACGTGGCCGCCGGGCCCGTGGCCACGGTGCATCTCCCCCGCCGGGTCCCCTTCGGCTTCCACGCCAACTGGTTCGCCGCGGACTGACCGACCCGACGGCCCTGTGGCCGGCCGCCACTGCGCCGAGTGGTTAACGCAGTTAATCTACGGGCCTCCGGCCCAGAACGGACCTGCCGCCATGCCCGCCGACCCGAGACATCGTCTGCCCCGCCCGCTGCGGCGGTTCGCGCTGCCCGCCCTGCCGGCGCTGGCCGTGCTGGCGGCCGCCTGCGGTGCCGACTCGACCGTGCCGGGCACCGGCGGCGCGAAGGCCGGTGGCGCCGGCACGACGGTGCCGGCCAGCGGCGCTCCCGCCCCTGACTCGCTGCCCGCCGCCGTCCAGGCCATCGACATCAGCGGGAGCGAGTACGCCTTCAACGTGCAACCGGCCGGTGCGGCGCTGGTGCCGGGCTGGACCAAGGTCACCTTCCACAACCGGGGCGTCGAGGCCCACCAGGTGATGTTCGCCCGTCTCAAGCCCGGCGTCGACATGGCCGCCCTGGCCGCCACCGCCGGTGCCGACTCCTCGGGGTCCAAGGCCATCGAGTTCGTCGACATGCTCGGCGGCGTCAGCTACATCGGGCCGGGCAAGACCATCCAGGCGATGGTCGACCTGCCTGCGGGCATGGTCATGGCCATGTGCTACGTGCCCGATGCCAACGGCAAGGCCCACGCGCTGTCGGGCATGTCCACCATCCTCACCGTCGGCGGCGCCGCCCCCGGCACCACCGGCCCGGCCGCCACTGCCACCCGCGCCCCCGGTGCGACCGAGCCCGTGCGCGGCACCATCGCCATGGAGCGCGACGGCTACCACCTGCCGGCGTCGATGCCGGCAGGGTGGTACCGCGTGGTCAACCACGACGGCGGCGAGAAGGGCCTCGGCCTGCACGAGTTCTCGCTCCTCGGCCTGCGGGAGGCGATCCCCGACGACGCCCTCGACGGGCTCCTCGACCGGCTGGCCCGCAACGGCGATCCCGGCGTCCCCCTCGACGCCCTCGGCGGCATGGGGGCGCTGTCCGGCGGGTTCGAGGCCTACGTGTACCTCGACCTGCCGCCGGGCCCCTACCTGGCGGTCGACTTCATGCCCAACCCCGGCAACCCGCGCCCCCACCTGCTCGACGGCTACGTCGAGCAGTTCCGAGCGACCCGATGAGGACGCTGCTGGCGGGAGGCCGGGTGATCGACGGCACCGGTGCGGCACCGGTGCCGGCCGACGTGCTGCTCGACGACGACCGCATCGTCGCCGTCGGCCCCGAGGCCGCCGGCCAGGCCGGCCCCGACGCGACCGTCCACGATGTCGCCGGCCTCACCGTGCTGCCCGGGCTGATCGACGCCCACTGCCACATCACCTTCGGTGAGCCGGCCAGCAACGACGAGCTGTTCTTCCACCGCCCCCAGTCGACCGCCGCCCTCCTCGCCGCCTTCAACGTCGGCAAGCTGTTGCGGGCCGGCGTGACCGGGTTCCTCGACGCCGACTGCATCTACGACCTCGGCCCAGCGCTGCGCGACGCCATCGAGGCCGGGCTGGTCGAAGGCCCGCGCATGGCCTCGGGTCTCAACGCCCTCCTCACCGCGGCCGGTGGCACCGCCGGTCGGCTCATCCCTGACACCGGTCAGCTCGGGTACGCCCACGTCGTCGGCGACCGCGACGAGATGGTGCGGGTCACCCGCCAGCAGATCAAGTACGGGGCCGACTGGATCAAGATCCACGTCACCGGGTCGCTGCCGAACCGGCGGGGCGAGCTCACGGTGTGGACGCTCGACGAGCTGCGGGCCGTCACCGACACCGCCCACGCCCTCGACACCCCGACCATCGCCCACTGCCGCAGCGCCGAGTCCACCCGCCTCGCCGCCCTCGCCGGCGTGGACCTCATCCTGCACGCCAGCTTCCTCGACGAGCCCGCCGTCGAGGCCATGGTGGCGTCGGGGTGCGCGGTCGCCCCCACGTTCACCTTCCTCGCCAACCTCGCCGACCACGGCGCGCTGGTCGGGGCCATGACCACCCAGGTCGACCTCTTCCGCGGTGAGATCCAGGCCACGGCCGACATGCTCCGCACCGCCTACGACGCCGGGGTGCCGGTGCTGTGCGGCTCCGAGAGCGGCTTCTCGCTCACGCCCTACGGGCACTGGCACGCCCGCGAGATGGAGCTGCTGGTCGAGACCCTCGGCCTCTCGCCTCTCGAGGCCATCGCTTGCGCCACCCGCAACGGGGCGATCGCCCTGCGCCGGCCGATGGGCTCCATCGGCGTCATCGCCCCGGACGCCGCCGCCGACGTGCTCGTGATCGACGGCGACCCGAGCACCGACGTGGCCGTGCTCGGCGATCGACGGCGCCTCCGCCACGTCTTCTCCCGGGGCCGGGCGGTCGACCTCTCCCGTCCGTGGCCCGAACGGTCGCCCCTCCCCATGGAGAAGGTCGGCACCTGGTCGGCGCGGCCCCTCACCTGGGACCTCGTGCACCCGTGAGCGACCGCACCGTGCTCGTCACCGGCGCGGGGCACGGCCTCGGCGCCGCGATCGCGTCGGCCGCGGCCGCGGCCGGGTGGGTGGTCGGCGTCCTCGACCGGGACGCCGACGCCGCCGCCCGCAGCGCCGCCTCGCTCGATGGCCGGGGCGTCGCCCTCGCCGCCGACACCACCGACGAAGCCGCCCTCGAGGCGGCCCTCGACGAGCTCGCTGCCGCCACCGGGCAGGCCAGCCCCGACGCCGTGGTGGCCAACGCCGGGATCGTCCGCTTCGGCCCGCTCCTCGACCTCGACCTCGACCAGTGGCGGGCCGTGGTCGACGTGAACCTCACCGGGACCTTACTCACCGCCCGGGCCGTCGCCCGCCGCTGGCGCGCCGCCGGCCGGCCGGGATCGATCGTGACGGTCACGTCGATGAACGGCGTGGCCCCCGGCCCCAACGCCGGCGCCTACGGCGCCACCAAGGCTGCGGTCGCCCGCCTGACCCAGCAGATGGCCCTCGAGTGGGGGCCGTTCGGGATCCGGGTCAACGCCGTGGCCCCCGGCCTCATCGACGCCGGCATGTCCGAGCCCATCTACGCCGACCCCGACATCCGCCAGCGCCGCTCGGACCGGGTGCCGCTCGGGCGGCTCGGGCGGAGCGACGACGTCGCCGCGGTCGTCCTGTTCCTCCTCTCCGACGCCGCCGCCTACGTGACGGGCACCGAGCTGCTCGTCGACGGCGGCGTCACCATGAGCGTGATCGCCACCCTCCCCCGGCCCCAGGCCGTCGACACGGTGGGGACGGGACGCGTCGACGACACGCCCCACCCCGAGGGCCCGGCGTGATCCGCCACCTGCTCCTGAGCGGCGGGCCCACCCACGAGTTCGCCACCACCTCCGGCCTGCTGGCCGACCTGCTGACAGACCACGGGGTCACCACCACGATCGTCACCGAGCCCGCCGACGCCGGTGCCGTCCTGCGGGCGGCCGAGGACGGCACCGGCGAAGCGGTCGACCTCCTCACCGTGAACGCGCTGCGATGGCGCATGGACCAGGAGCGCTACGCCCACCAGCGGGCCGATCACGCCGTGGTCCTCGACACGGCCGACCTCGCCGTGCTCGACCGCTTCGTCCGCACCGGCGGCGGCCTGCTGGCTCTCCACACCGCGGTGATCTGCTTCGACGCCGATCCGGTGTGGCACACCCTGTGCGGCGCCTCCTGGAACTGGGAGCGCTCGACCCACCCGCCGCTCGGACCGGTCGCCGTCGACGTCACCGCGGCGGGTCGCCGCCACCCGCTCACCACCGGCCTCCCGTCCTTCTCGGTCGAGGACGAGGCCTACGCCTTCCTCGACACCGACCCCGACATCGAACCCCTGCTCGTGACCGCCCATGACGGCGCCACCCACCCGCTGCTGTGGGCCCGGGCGGTGGGGCAGGGACGGGTCGTGACCGACCTGCTCGGCCACGGCCCGGCGTCGTTCGCCCACCCGACCCACGCATCGATCCTGGCCCGGGCCGCGACCTGGGCCACCGGCGGGAGGACCACCCCGGCCGCCACCACGAGGAGCCCGGCATGAGCGCACCGACCGAGCCGAACGTCGTCACCGTCGGCACCTACGAAGGCGCCCGCGACGCCTTCCGGCAGAAGCAGCTGCGCCAGGCGCTCTACGACGCCGGCGAGGTGGTGATGGCCGACGTGCTCGTCAACCTGCACGGCGACGAGCACCGGGCCCGCCGCCGGCTCGAGAACCGCCTCTTCCGCCGCGACACCCAGCAGCGCTACGAGCGGTCCCTCTTCCCGCCCATCGTGGCCGAGACGCTGGCCCCTCACGTGGCCACCGGCCGGGCCGAGCTGGTCAGCCTCAGCCACCAGCTCATGATGAACCTGGCCGCCTACACCGCCGGGGTGGACCGGCCGAAGGGGACGGCCGAGGAGACCTTCCACCTGTACTCGTACATGATGCGCTTCATCGAGGGTGCCACCCTGGCCCACTACACCGGCGACCGGGCCGCCAAGGAGGCCGAGGTGGCCGCCGCCCTCGACGCCTTCGACGCCGAGTTCCTGCAACCGTCGATCGCTCGCCGGCGCGACGCGCTGGCCGCCGTCGCCGCCGGCACGCTCGACGAGGCCGACCTGCCCCGCGACGTGCTCACCGTCCTGTTGCGCAACCGGGACGACCTCGACCTCGCCCCCGACGTGGTGCGGCGCGAGTCGTGCTTCTACCTGCTGGCCGGCGCCCACACGTCGGCCACGGCGTTCGTCCGCACCTTCCACAACGTCTTCGAGCTCGACCGGACGTCACCCACCGACGGCCGGCGGGCCCGGGAGGACCTCGCCTTCCTCCAGCGTTGCGTCCACGAGACGGTGCGGCTGCAACCGTCGAGCCCGGTCGCCATGCGCTGGGCCCTCGAGCCCATGACCCTCCTCGGCGGCCACGAGGTCGCGCCGGGCGACAAGGTCGTCATCGACCTGATGGCCGCCAACCGCGACCCGGAGGCCTACGGCCCCGATGCCGACGCCTTCGACCCCCACCGCCCGCTCGCCCCGGGCGTGGCGCCGTGGGGTCTCAGCTTCGGCCTCGGCATGCACGCGTGCATCGGCCAAGAGCTCGCCGCCGGCAGCGACCTGGCTGGCGCCGGCGCCGGCACCGATGACGAGCACGAGCGCCTGTTCGGGCTGGTGCCGGTGGCGGCGCAGGCGGTGCTGGCCGCCGGCGCCCACCCGGATCCCGACGACCCGGCCCGCCTCGACCCCACCTCCGCCCGGGGCTACTGGGCCGCCTACCCGGTGCGGTTCTGACCGTGGCCCCCCCGGTGTGGGAGCCGTCGCCCGAGCAGCGGGCGGCCACCGTCACCGCCCGGTTCATGGCCGCGCACGGCGTCGCCACCTACGACGAGCTGGTGACCCGGTCGATCGCGGATCCCGAGTGGTTCTGGGCCTCGGTCGTGGAGTTCCTGGGCCTGCCCTTCCAGCGGCCGGCCACCCGGGTGCGGGACCGGTCGGCCGGGGTTGCGTGGACCAGCTGGTGGCCCGACGGGGCGATCAACCTCTCGGCCGTCTGCCTCGACCGGTGGGCCGACGACCCCGCGCACGCCGACCGCGTCGCCCTGATCCACGAAGCCGAGGATGGCACCACCGGCCAAGCCACCTTCGCCGAGCTGCGCGACGAGGTGGCGGCCTGGGCCGGTGCGCTGGCCGCCCGCGGCGTCGGCCCCGGCGACCGCGTGGCCCTGCTCCTCGGCCTCGACGACGGCGCCCGCGCCTTCCTCGCCGTGGCCCGGCTCGGCGCCGTGGCCGTGCCGGTCTTCTCCGGGTTCGGCCCGGCGGCGATCGCCGCCCGGCTGGTGGACGCCCGCTGCCGGCTGCTCGTCACGACCACCGGCACGGCGCGCCGCGGTCGGCGGATCGACCTGGCCGGCACCGCCACCGAGGCGGCGACCGCGGCGGCCGAGGCCGGGGTCGCGGTCGAGGTGCTGACCGTCGACGACCTGCGAGTGGGCGCGGCAACCCCGGTGCCGCCCGCCGTCACCGGCGCCGAGGACCCGGTGCTCCTGGCCTACACCTCCGGCATCACCGGCCGGCCCAAGGGGGCGGTCCACGTGCACGGGGGCTTCACCGTCAAGCTGGCAGAGGAGGGCGCGTTCCAAGCCGATCTCCAGCCCGGCGACCGGGCCTGCTGGCTGACGGACATGGGCTGGATCATGGGGCCCTGGATCACGGTCGCGGCCCTGGCCAATGGGGCCACCCTGGTCACCTACGACGGCGCGCCGGACTGGCCCGACGCCGGCCGGGTGTGGGATCTCGTCGCCCGCCACCGGATCACGTTCCTCGGCGTGTCGCCCACCCTCGTCCGGGCCCTCGCCGCCGCCGGCGACGCCGCCGTGGTCGGCGCCGACCGGTCCTCCCTGCGGGCCTTCGGGAGCACCGGCGAACCGTGGACCACCGACGCCTGGTGGTGGCTGTTCTCGGTCGCCGGCGAGGGGCGTCGCCCGATAGTGAACCTGTCGGGGGGCACCGAGATCGGGGCCTGCCTGCTGTCGGTGAACCTCCTGCAGGGGTGCGTGCCCTGCTCGCTGGGCGGACCGGCCCTGGGTGTGGCCGTCGACGTGGTGGACGACCACGGCCGGAGCGTGCGCGGGTCCGGCCAGGTGGGCGAGCTCGTGGTGCGGGACGCCTGGCCCGGCATGACCCGGGGCGTGTGGGGCGACCCCGAGCGCTACCTGACCACCTACTGGTCCCGGTTCGAGGGCCTGTGGTGCCACGGCGACTGGGCCGA
>JAKOVR010000135.1 GCA_029782025.1 Actinomycetes bacterium
GGCCACCTCGGCCGAGCCGCCCACGGCCCGCTGCCTGATCCTGGTCACCCCCGACGCGCAGCGCACCCTCAACACGTTCCTCGGGGCGTCCAGCCTGATCGGCCCGGCCGACGTCGACACCGACCTCGTCGCCGCTGCCGACGTCGTCTACTGCGAGGGCTACCTGTGGGACCAGCCCGACGCCATGGAGGCCATGCGCACGGCCATGGCCGCAGCCAAGGGGGCGGGGAAGCGCGTGGCGTTCAGCCTCAGCGACTCGTTCTGCGTCGACCGCCACCGGGCTGATTTCCTCGAGCTGGCCGAGCACCAGATCGACATCCTCTTCGCCAACGAGGCCGAGATCTGCTCGCTCTACGAGACCGACCGGTTCGACGACGCTGCCGCCCGGGTGGCCGGGCACTGCGAGATCGCCTGCCTCACCCGCAGCGAGAAGGGGTCGGAGATCATCACGGCCGGCGGGGAGCGCATCGAGGTGCCGGCCTTCAAGGTGCCCCACGTGGAGGACACCACCGGGGCCGGCGACCTCTACGCCGCCGGCTTCCTGTTCGGGTTCACGGCCGGCCGCCCCCTCGACGAGTGCGGCCGTCTCGGTGCCCTGGCCGCCGGCGAGGTCATCCAGCACATGGGGGCCCGGCCGGCCCGTTCGCTGGCCGATCTCGCCGCCGGTGTCGGGATGTAGCGGTGGACGGTTCGTTCGCCACCGACCCGGCGTGGCGGACGATCTGGCCGGCCTACGCCCTGCGGGTGAGCACCCCCCGGCTCGTGCTGCGGGCCCTCACCCCGGCCGACGCACCCGCGGTCACGGCCCTCGCCGCCGCCGGCATCCACGATCCGGCCACGATGCCCTTCGAGGTTCCGTGGACCGACGCCGAGCCCGAGGCCATGGCCCGCGACGCCTACCGGTTCTGGTGCGGGTGCGTGGGCACGTGGACGGTCGACAGCTGGCGGCTCCCGTTGGTGGTGGAGCGGCACGGGGAGATCATCGGGGTGCAGGACGTGGCCGCCGAGCAGTTCCCGGTGCGGCGCACCGTCGTGACCGGCTCCTGGCTCGGGCAGCGTCACCAGGGCCAGGGCCACGGCACCGAGATGCGGGCGGCGGTGCTGCACTTCGCCTTCGCCGGGCTCGGCGCCGAGCGGGCCGAGACGGGGGCCTGGGCCGACAACGCCGCGTCGCTCGGCGTCACCCGCCGCCTCGGCTACGAGCCCGAGGGCACCGCCGTCGGCGTGCGTCGGGGCGAGGCCGCCGTCCAGCGGCGGTTCGCCCTCACGAGGTCGCGTTGGGAGGCGGGGCGGCGCGACGACATCACGATCGAAGGGCTCGACGTGGCGGCCCCGCTGTTCGCCCACTGAGCCCCACCGAGCCGGCATCCCGTGGGGGG
>JAKOVR010000148.1 GCA_029782025.1 Actinomycetes bacterium
CGGTTGTTCTGCCCGCTGTTGGGCACGGGCGAGCATCGCCTCGTCGACGGCGTAGCGGGCCATGAGCTCGGCCGCCTTCGCGTTGAACGCGGCGGCCTCCTCGGGGAAGGTCGTCGACTCGGCCTGGGCGAGCAGGGCACGGATGGTTTCGAGGCGGTCGTCAGCCATGACCATCACCTTCGCGCGCCCCTGTGACATCGAAGACCACCCTCCCCGACCCCCGAACCCCCCGACCCCCGAACCCCCCGACCCCCCCGACCCCTCCCGACCCCTCCCGACCCCCACCGAAGTTTGGGTCGAGCGTCCCGAATCCGGGACGGAGAGCCCAAAGTTCCAGGGAGGGGTGGGGCGAAGTTCCAGGGAGGGGTGGGGCGAAGTTCCAGGGGTGCCCCACCGAAGTTTGGGTCGAGCGTCCCGAATCCGGGACGGAGAGCCCAAAGTTCCAGGGAGGGGTGAGGCGAAGTTCCGGGACGGAGAGCCCAAAGTTCCGGGGAGGGGTGGGGCGAAGTTCCGGGGAGGGGTGGGGCGAGAGAGTGGGCGGGACGGGCGGGTCCGGGACGCGAGTGGGCCGCCCCATCGGGCGGCCCACTCACACACTGGTTGTCCGGTCGGACGGATCAGGCCGTGCAGACCCCGCCGTCGAACGTGGAGCAGAGCTGGCCTGCGCTCCCTGCAGTGCCGTTGGTGCCCGCGAATCCCGCGACACCGCTGGTGCCGGCCTCGGGGTTCCGGTTGCCGGCGCCGCGGGCGCCGCCGTTGCCCAGACCCCCGGCGCTGCCACCGGAGCCGTACGCCCCACCCGCTGCCGCACTCGCGGCACGGGTCAAGGTCGATGCGGTCACCGAAAGCGAACCGGTACCGAGGTGTGCAATGGCGATCGAGGGGCCACCGGCGCCGCCACCGGCACCACCACCACCAGCGCCGCCGCCGCCACCACCACCACCACCACCGGGGCTGGCCTGCAGGCCGCCGTTGGCGTTGCCGCCATCGCCGCCGTTGCCGCCCTTGCCGCCGTTGGCGCCGTTGCCACCCTTGCCACCAGCGCCGCCCGCCGCAGCGGTGATCGACGACGAGACGACGGTAACCGTCGAGTTGTGGGCGTAGACCCCGAAGGACCCACCGCCAGCCGTGCCAGCGAGCCCGGCGTTCCCGCCGATGCCGCCGCCACCACCGGCGCCGCCGCCGCCACCCCAGGTGGAGAAACCGGTGGCGCCGCCACCGCCGCCGCCACCACCACCGGCGCCGGTGCCGCCGGTGCCGCCGTTGGTGCCGTTGCGGCCGACCCAGGTGGTGCCGGCCAATCCGGCGTCATTCGCACCACCGACACCGGCGGCGCCAGCGGGAGCTTTGACGTTTGTGCCCGGCGTTCCCGTGCCGCCGCCCTTGCCACCTTTCGCTCCGTCTGCGCCTGTGTAGTGGCAGTTCCCGTAGGCGCCGCCGTCACCGCCGTTGCCGACGCCGCCGTCAGCGCCGCTGGTCTCCTTGCGGTTACCAGAACAATCGGTGGCACTACCTCGACCGCCGTTGCCGCCCGTGCCGGACGCAGCGAGGCCGCTCCCACCGCACGACGGAGCCCCGGCGTTGTCGGAGGCGTCGTAGTTGCCGCCCTTGGCGCCGTTGCAGCCGCCGGCTGCCGTCGCCGGCGACCCATCGGAACCGGCCGTCCCGGCGATGCCGGAAGATGCCGTAACCGTGCTCGATGCGTTGATCGTGACATTCGAGTTACCGATCGCACGGACGCCATACGCGCTCTGGCCCGCGCCCGACGCCGTTCCACTCGAGACGGTCACGCCCGAGAGGGTGGCGGTCGAACCGCCCGCGACGAGTACACCGGTGGGCGGCGAGCCGACCCCACCGGTGACGGTGACGTCGGTCAACTGCACGCCAGTGGAGGAGGCGTCGATGATCACGCCCGACGACGCGGTGCCCGCCGCGCCGATACCGTCGACGGACACGTCCATCAGGGTTGCCCCGCTCACGCCAGAGGCGACGACCGCGACATAGCTACTCCGACCGCCATCAAGCGAGCCGTTGATCTTCGTCGTGCCGGATCGTGACGTGAACGTCGAGCTGTAGCCGCCTCGAACGGTGATGCCGGAGGCGAGATCGGCCCGGCCGTAGTTCGCGCCGCTCGCGACCTGCACCACGTGCTTCGAGGTTGCGGCAGCCTTGGTAATTGCGGCGTTGATGCTCAGACACGGTGTCGCGAGCGAGCAGTCCGCTGCGTCGGAGCCCGTCGGGGTGACGAAGGTCGTGTCGGCGAGGACGCCATCGACGCCGTCGCAGTTGGAGTCGGTTCCGAGTGCGTCAAGCGCATCGGGGGCGCCGGGGTTGACCGACCCGTCCGAGTCGTTGCAGTCGTACGGCCCGGGACCCGCGTTGGGGGTACCCGACTGGCGATACCCGTCGCCGTCGGCATCAACCCAGACCGTGATCGTGACGGTGTCGGAGTCGGTCACGCCGTTGTCGTCGGTCACCGTCAGCGTCGCCGTGTAGGTGCCGGCGGTGTAGCCGTGGCTCGGGTTGGCCGAGTTCGACGACTGGCCGTCGCCGAAGTCCCAGTGGCGGGAGGCGATCGATCCGTCGGGATCGCTCGAGGACGACGAGTCAAAGGTAACCGTCAGGTACTGCGCACCGGACTGGGGCGTCGCGTTGGCGACGGCCGTCGGAGCCTGGTTCGGGTTGGCCACGATGTTGACCGTGGCGGTCGCCGTCGCACCGTTGTCGTCGGTCACCGTCAACGTCGCCGTGTAGGACCCTGCCGTTGCATAGGTGTGGCTCGGGTTCGCAGCATTCGACGATCCGCCGTCGCCGAAATCCCAGCTCGTGGTGAACGTGCCGTCGGGGTCCGACGAGCCGGCCGAGGAGAACGCCACGGTGAGCGGCTCCTTGCCCGAAGTGGGCGTCCCGCTCGCTGCGGCTGACGGGGGCTGGTTGGCGTTGACCGTGACCGACTGTGTGGCGGTTG
>JAKOVR010000180.1 GCA_029782025.1 Actinomycetes bacterium
GCGCGGGCGGGATCCTTCGTCCCGCCCATGTGATGTGCTCCCCGTTGCCGGTGGCCACGTCGCTCTGACCTGCGACGATGACCCGAGGAGAGGGGTGCGCGAGGAGGGACTTGAACCCTCACGTCCTTGCGGACACAGGAACCTGAATCCTGCGCGTCTGCCAATTCCGCCACTCGCGCGTGGCGAGGCGAGAGGCTAGCCGACCGCACCATGGCGAGAGGAAGCCGAAAGCGCGTCGAGCGGCAAGACTCCGTGCTGCGTACCCTTCCGCTCCGTGACCCGCCGCCTGCTCCCCCCGCGGCCAGCATCTGTCGCGGCGATCCTCGCCGTGGTCGTCGTCGGCGCCACCGGGCTCGTCGGCGTCCGACCGGCGGCCCCAGCCCCAGCCCCGGCGCTCGCACCTGCCTCGGTGCGGGTCGGTCATCTCACCGGGCCGCCGACCCCCTCGCTGCTGTGGGCGGAGAGCGTCGAGGTCGGCGCCGTTCCTGCACCGGGCCACGCCGGCGGCGCCGCCGGCGTTCCGTCGGTGCCCTTCGCCGGCGCCCTGTCCGACAGCGCCGCCGACCGGGGCCCGATGCTGCCCCCGCCCGGTTCCCCCCTGGCCGCCCACCAGGTGTTCCGCGACGGTGGGCAGTCCGTGACGCTGTCCGACGGTCGGACGCTGTGGTTGTTCTCCGACACCGTGCTCGACGGGGCCAACGCCCTGGCGGTCCGCAACAGCGCGGCGCTGTCCGACGCGGCTTCCCCCACCTTGGTGGTCGACCCGATGCCCGGAGGCCAGTTGCAGCCACTCGTTGGCACGGTGGCCGACGACCCCGCGATCCCCAACCCGCCATCGCCGAGCGCCACCGACCCCGACTGCCCGGCGACGGCCGAAGGCCTGCCCTTCAACTCCCATGCCTCGTGGCCGAGCGGCGCGGCCGTGCGGGCCGAGGGTGACGGGACCGACTCGGTGCTGATCTTCTACCTCGACGTGTGCCTGTACCTGAGCGGCGCCGACTTCGCCTTCGTGTCCCTGGCCTTCGGCGTGGCCACCCTGCACTACGACCCGACGTCGTACCCGTCGCTGGCCGACCCGCAGGCGCTGCCGGCGCTACAGGCCACCATCACCCGCAATGCGCTCTTCCCGGCCCCCGACCTCTTCGGGATGGCCCCGCTCGTGGCCGGTGGCAACGTGCATCTGTACCGGTGCACCGGCGACCTGTCGGGAGCATCGTGCCGCGTCGCCCGCGCCCCGCTGGCCGCCGCAACAGACCCGAGCGGCTACTCCTTCTGGAACGGCACCGATTGGACCGGTGCCACCCCGGCCTCCGCCGCCGCCCTGACGTTCGGCATCGGCGGCGTTCCCTTCGGCGGGATGGAACTGGTGCACGACCAGCGCATCGGGGGACCGGCGGCACCCTTCGCCATGGTCTACGTGCTCGTCCCCGACCAGAAGATCTCGGTGCGAACGGCGCCGGCGCCGGAAGGCCCGTGGTCCGACGCCCACGTCGCGGCGTACGGGCCGTGCGGCACGACCTTCGGCACCGGCTGCTACGCACCGGCCCCGCACGCGGCCCTCACCTCGGATCGCGAGCTCGGGCTCACGGTGGTCGACCAGATCCACCGCACCATGCGCTTCGCCACGATCCCGATGGTGCGGCAGGACCGCCTGACGGTGTTGCCGCAGCCCCAGCGGGTCCTCGACACCCGTGACGGCACCGGCCGGGGCGGCGGCACCAGCCCGCTGCCGGGCGGGGCGACGATCAGCGTGCCCGTCGCCGGGGGCACCTTCGGCGGCCAGCCCATCCCGGCCGACGCCACGGGGGCCATCGTCAACCTCACGGTCGTGAGCCAGGGCGGGGGCACCCACCTCGTGGTCGGTCCCACCGGCGGGCCGGCGCCCACCGGGTCGGTGGCCAACACCCCGGCCGGGAAGACCAGGGCCAACGGCATGCTCGTCCCGCTCGGCGCGGCCGGGAGCTTCGATCTCACCAACGGCCCGGGCTCCGCCCACGTCATCGTCGACCTGCTCGGGTGGGTGGGCCCCGCCGGCGCCGGGCTGCTGCACGCGGCGGGTGCGCCGGCCCGCATCCTCGACACCCGTGACGGCACCGGGCTGGCCGGGCCGGGCCCGTTCGGCCCGGGGGTGTCGATCGAACGGGTGGCGGCGGGGCAGACGCTCGGTGGCGTGTCGATCCCGCCGTCGGCCACCGGGCTCGTGGTCAACGTCACCGCCGTGCAGCCTGGGGCCGCGACCCACCTCAGCCTGTACCCGGGCGGCACCGTGCCCACCGGCTCCACCGTGAACGTTGAGGCCGGGCTCACGCGAGCCAACATGGCCGTGGTGGCGCTGGGTGACGGCGGCACCTACGGCGTGCGCAACAACAGCGGCGCCGTCGACGTGGTGATCGATCTGTTGGGCTGGATCGAACCTGCCGCGGGCGCCGGCGCCGGACCCGGCGGTTCGGGGCAGACGCTCACCCTGCAGTCACCGTCACGAGCGGTCGACACCCGAGACGGCACCGGCCTCGCCGCCGGAGGCCATCCCGGCCCGCCGCAGCCGATCGGTCCGGGCCAGACGATCGTGCTGGCCGGAGCGCCGGTGGCTGGAGCGGCTGCGCCGACCGCCGGCCTGCTCGTCGTCCTCACCGGCGAACGACCGACCGCCGGCACCCACCTCACGGCCGCACCTGCCGACGTGGCGCTGCCCCCCACTT
Organism: Actinomycetes bacterium; assembly: GCA_029782025.1. Classification (GTDB taxonomy): domain Bacteria; phylum Actinomycetota; class Acidimicrobiia; order Acidimicrobiales; family Acidimicrobilacustridaceae; genus JAKOVR01. The sequence goes on from JAKOVR010000180.1 coordinate 2,700, forward strand.
CGAACGTGAACCTGCCGGCGGGCGAGACCGTCGCCAACCTGGTGCTCGTCCGCCCGGCCGCCGACGGCACCTACGCCGTGCGCAACAACAGCGGCACCCTCAACCTGATCGTCGACGTGGTGGGGTGGATGGGACCGCCCCCGTAGCCCCACCGGCGGCGCGACCGGGGGCGCAACGCCCGTCCGGCGGTATCTTGTCCGGCCGTGAGCCTGCGCGGCGTCGAACGACGACTCGAGCACCTGGTCGAGGGCACCTTCGCCCGCGTCTTCAAGAGCGGCCTCCGTCCGATCGAGATCGGCCGGAAGCTCATGCGCGAGCTCGACGACCACCGGGAGCTCGACGTGCGGGGGCGCACAGTGGTGCCGAACGCCTTCTGGGTGCGCCTGGCCGAGGACGACTTCGAGCGCTTCGCCGACATCGACGACTCCCTCGTCCGTGAGCTCTGCGACGCCGCCCGGGAGCACGCCCGGGAGGAGCGCTACAGCTTCATGGGCCCGGTCACGGTCGAGCTCGTGCCCGACGGCAAGCTGCGGACGGGCGACTTCCGCATCGATTCGCGCCTCCGGGAGGGCCCGGGGGGCGTCGGGGCCGGGTCGCTGTTGCTCCCCAACAACGACCGCTACATCCTGGGGGAACGTGCGGTGGTGTTCGGCCGGCTGCCCGACTGCGACATCACCCTCACCGACACCAACGTGAGCCGCCGTCACGCCGAGATCCGCCCCCATGGCGACGGATTCGTGCTCGTCGACCTCGGGTCGACCAACGGGTGCCGGGTCAACGGGCAGCGGGTGTCCCAACGGGTGCTGAACGACGGCGACGAGATCGCCATGGGCAACACCCGCATGATCTTCCAGGCGTCCTGACGCCGCGCCGCTCCCGGCCGGGGCGGCGCGCCAGCAGGGTCCGGGCAGACGGATGCGGGGCCACGTAGGGTAAAGGGGTCCCTCGGCCGTCCGGGGGCGCACCGACCAGGCTCGATGGGAAGGCGAACGACGACCTTGGGGGGACCCCGCACACCTGAAGCACACCCGGGGTCGGTCGCCGCAATGGCGGGCCTCGGCGCGGGCGTCACGACCCCGGCCCCGGGCGTCACGACGCCGGGCGGTGCCGGCCGGACCGGTACGCTCTCGCCTCAGTGTCCGAGCAACTCCTCACGGTGCTCAAGTTCTGCCTCCTGGCCCTCGTCTACCTGTTCCTGTTCCGGGTGGTGCGAGCGGTGTGGGCCGAGATCACCCCGCCTCGTCCCGTTCCGGCCGGCGGTCCCGGCGCCGGGCGCGGCGCTCCCGCTGCAGCAGGGCGTCCGGCCCGCAGCGGTCGCCGCGGCGAACCCAGCCTCGTGGTCCTGGCCCCGCCGGAGCAGGCCGGCCGGCGTTACGTCCTGGGCCGGGAGCTCAGCGTCGGTCGCGCTGCCGGGTGCGGCGTCGTGGTCGACGACACCTTCGTGTCGCAGCTGCACGCCCGCATCTACGAACAGGGCGGTTCCTACTTCGTCGAGGATCTCGGCTCCACCAACGGCACCTTCCTCAACGGCGCCAAGGTGGTGGGGACGATGACCCTCCGTGCCGGCGACCGCCTCGCCGTGGGCAACACCGTGATGGAGCTGGCGTGACCCGCTTCCGTGTCGGCGCGTCCACCGACGTCGGGCAGGTCCGACAGAACAACCAGGATTCGATCCTGGCGCTGGTCGACGCCGGGCTCTTCGCCGTGGCCGACGGCATGGGCGGCCACCGGGGCGGCGAGGTGGCGTCCCACGTCGCCATCACCAGCCTCGAGGCGGCCTTCAAGGAGCCGTCGATCGACGCGCTGGTCGAGGCCGTCCAGGCCGCCAACGAGCAGGTGGTCACCACCGCCGAGGGCGATTCGGAGCTGCGGGGCATGGGCACCACGCTCTGCGTGCTCGGACGCATCGTCACCCCCGACGAGTACCTGGCCATCGCCAACGTGGGCGATTCCCGGCTGTACCTCCTCCGGGCGCTCGACGTGCCCGACCCGCCGGACGATCCCGACGACGGCCAGGACGGCGGTCCGGACGGCGACGGTGCGGATGCCAGCGACGGCGATCCGCCGGCGGCGTGGCCGATCCTCTTCGCCGCCGAGCTGGAGCAGGTGACCGAGGACCACAGCCTCGTCGCCACCCTGATGCGCCAGGGCCAGATCACCAAGGAAGAAGCCGACGTCCACCCGCACAAGAACATCCTCACCCGGGCGCTGGGCATCGACCAGCGGGTGATGGTCGACGCGTGGGTGCTGGTCCCCGTGCGGGGCGACCGCTACCTGATCTGCAGCGACGGGCTCTTCAACGAGGTGTCCGAAGCCGAGATCGCCGACGTGCTCCGGAACGAACCCGATGTGCAGGCGGCCACCGACCGGCTCGTGGCCATGGCCAACGCCGGAGGCGGGCGGGACAACATCAGCGTCGTGATCGTCGAGGTGGCCGACGACACCGGCCGGCCCGAGTGGAACGACAACACCGCGCCCCGGGTCGTGCGGGTGATGCACGGGTCCCAACTCGAGGCCAACGACCGGGAGATCGTCGACGCCGTGTCCGGGAGCGCCGTGCCCGGCGCCCCGCCGGCGCCGCCCGCGCCCGGGCCGTCGGACCAGGACGGGGTCACCCCGGCCAACGCCCACGCCCACGCCCCCACCCTGCCGCCCGCCGCCGATCCGAGCCACGCACCGACCGAGCTCGGCGGCGCGGCCGGCGCGGCCCCTCCGCCCCCGCCCGACAACCGTCCCACCCTCCCCCCGTCGGCCCAGCCGGTGGCAGCGGCGCCGACCCGGGTCACGTGGCGGGTCGGGTTCTTCGCGATCGCCCTGATCGTGGTGCTCGGCGTCGTCGCGTTCGCCCTCCTCTACAGCGCCAACCGCACCTACTACGTCGGCCTCGACGGTGAGACCGTCGCCATCTTCCAGGGTCGGCCGGGCGGCGTGCTGTGGATGCAGCCGAGCGTCGTCGAGCGCACCGACCTGGCCCGCGCCTCCGTGCCGCCGCAGTTCGAGTCCGATCTCCAGAAGGGTCGTGACGAGCCGACCCTCGACGACGCCCACCAGTACGTCCAGAACATCCGCGACGTCATCGCGGCGGGGAAGGCCACCACGGTGGTGCCGTCGACCGCCCCCGGCACCACCGCGCCCACCGGCGGCACTACCGTGCAGCCCCAGAGCGGTGGTTCCACCCAGTCGGGAGGGTCCACCGAGTCCGGCGGCGCCGGCGATCCCGGTGCCTCCACCACCACTGGCCTCCCCTCCCTTCCGTTCGGCCAGAACTGACCGGGCCCCGGCCCGGGGTTCCCTCTCGATCCCATGGCTGCCCGAGCTGCCCGCCGTCCCCGCCTCGCCCCTGCGGCGCCGCGCCGCAACACCGAGCTGGGGCTGCTCGTCATGGTGGTGCTGATCACCGCCGGTGCCTACGTGTTGGCCTCCCTCGGGCAGGACGCCAACATGCCCCCGAACATCGGGCCGTTCCTGCTCGTGCTGTTGGCCCTGCTGCTCCTGGCCAACCTCGTGACCCGGCGGGTGGTGCCCGACGCCGATCCGATGCTGCTGCCCCTGGCCGGGCTGCTCAACGGGCTCGGCTACGTGCTGATCACCCGCCTCGACGAGCGCCTCGCCGGCAAGCAGTCGGCGTGGTCGGCCATCGGGATCGGCGCGTTCATCGTCACGCTCGTCGTGGTGAAGCGGGCCCGTGACCTGGCCGCCTACCGGTACCTGTGGATGCTGGCGGGCCTGGGGCTGCTCGTGCTCCCGATGCTGCCCGCCATCGGGGTGGAGCGGGGGGGATCGCGGATCTGGGTGAAGGCCGGTCCGATCGAGTTCCAGCCGGGCGAGTTCGCCAAGGTGGCGCTGGCCCTCTTCTTCGCCGGCTACCTCCTCGACAAGCGTGAGCTCCTGGCCATGCGCACACGGCGCCTCGGGCCCGTGATGATCCCCGACCCGAAGCACTTCGCCCCGATCCTGTTGGCCTGGGGGGCGTCGCTCCTGGTCATGATCCGCCAGCGGGACCTCGGGTCGTCGCTGCTGTTCTTCACCCTCTTCCTGGTGATGCTGTGGGTGGCGACCGAGCGCCCGTCCTACCTGGTGATCGGCACCGGCCTCTTCGCCGGGGGCGCCACGTTCGCCTACCGCGCCTTCGACCACGTCCAGAAGCGGGTCGACATCTGGCGCGACCCCTGGCAGGACCCCCTCGGCGACTCGTATCAGATCGTCCAGGCCGCCTTCGCCATGGCCGACGGCGGGATCGCCGGGACGGGCCTCGGCTCGTCGGGACGGATCGACTTCCCGGCCAAGGAGAGCGACTTCATCTTCGCCTTCCTGGCCCAGGACCTCGGGCTGGTGGGCGCCACCGCCATCATCGTGGCGTTCGCGCTGATCGTCGGGGCCGGGCTGCGCATCGCCGTGCGGTCGGAGCACACGTTCGACAAGCTCCTCGCCACCGGCCTCACCGCCCTGGTCGGCTTCCAGGCCTTCATCATCGTGGCCGGGGTGACCCGCCTCCTCCCGCTCACCGGCATCACGCTGCCCTTCGTGAGCTACGGGGGTTCGTCGCTGGTGGCCAACTACGTGATCATCGCCCTCCTGTTGCGCATCTCCCACGAGGCGTCGCAGCCGGTCGTGCGGGGCGGCCGGGCCACCGTCGTGGCCGAGCGGGTGCCGGCATGAACCGGCAGATCCGGCGCCTCGGCGTGGCCATCCTCGTGTGCTACCTGGCCCTGTTCCTCCAGCTGAACCGCATCCAGGTGCTCGACGCCGCCGACCTCAACAACAACCCCTACAACTCCCGCCGGGCCCAGCGCGAGTACAACCGGCCACGGGGCCAGATCCTCACCAGCGACGGCGCGGTGCTGGCCCGTTCGGAGCCCTTCGACGGCGAGTTCTTCACCAGGCGCCGCGTGTACCCGGAGAACCAGCTCTTCGCCCACATCACCGGCTTCTTCTCGTTCAACTACGGCCTGACCGGGGTGGAGCGCCAGTACGACGAGGACCTCTCGGGCCAGTCGTTCTCGGTGCAGGTCAACTCGTTGCAGGACATCCTGATCGCCAACCGCGAGAACGTCGGCAACGTCACCCTCACCCTCCGCAAGGACCTCCAGGCCGCCGCCCGCGACGCCCTGGGCAACCAACAGGGCTCGGTGGTGCTGCTCGACCCCCGGACGGGCGAGATCCTCGCCCTCTGGAGCTGGCCCAGCTTCGACCCGAACCTGCTCTCCAGCGCCGATCGCAAGGAGGCGCAGACGGCTTGGGCCCTCGCCAACCTGGCCGAGGGCAAGCCGCTCCTGGCCCACGCCTACCGAGAGCGCTACTTCCCGGGGTCGACCTTCAAGCTCGTCACCGCCGGCATCGGGCTCCAGACCGGGAAGGTCACCCGGGACAACCCGGTCTACGACCAGAGGCAGAGCTACCTCCCGCCCCAGACCACCAAGGCCATCGCCAACTTCGGGGGGGAGACCTGCGGGGGCACGCTCTTCCAGGTCCTCGCCGTCTCCTGCAACTCGGCCTTCGCCGAGATGGGCCAGTCCACCATCGGCGCCGTCGACATGGTGGCGGGGGCGCGGTCGTTCGGGTTCGAGCAGGACGTCCCGATCGACCTGCCCGACGCCGCCCGATCGACGTTCCCGGGCGATCTCGTCGACACGCCCAACCCGCCGAAGCTGGCCCAGGCGTCGATCGGGCAGAACGACGTGGCGGCCACCCCGCTCCAGATCGCCCTGGTGTCGGCGGCGGTGGCCAACCATGGCCGGATCATGAAGCCCCACGTCCTGCGGGAGGTGCGCACCAGCGAGGGCAAGGTGGCCCGCACCTACACCCCCGAACAGTGGCTGGCCCCACTCAGCGAGGAGCACGCCGCGACGCTGCACGACGCCATGCTGGGCGTGGTGGAGAACGGTACGGCCTTCGGCCTGGGCATCCCCGGTTACGAGATCGGGGCCAAGACCGGCACCGCCCAGCTGGGGAACGGCCTGGTGCACACGTGGATGACCGGCTTCGCCGGCCCGCCCGGCGACCCCCAGCTCGCCTTCGCCGTGGTGGTGCTCAACCAGCGGGTGGCCGACGACGCCACCGGCGGGAAGGTCGCCGGCCCGATCGCCCGCCGCGTCCTCCAGACCGCCCTCCCGCTCAAGCGCTGACCCGGGGGAGTCGGCCCTCCGTGGGGTCGGCCGTCCGTGGGTGGGAATTTTTCGCGTTCG
>JAKOVR010000185.1 GCA_029782025.1 Actinomycetes bacterium
CTGTGGGTGCGCATTGTTCGCGAACGCGAACAATTCGCACCCACGGGGACGGGTCAGGTCAAACGACCTCGGCGGGGACGTCGGCCGGGTCAGCGGCCACCGGGTCGACCGCTCGGGGGTGGCGGGCCTCGCGCTCCTGCTGGAGGCCCCAGCGGAAGAAGATGCCGACGATCACGGCCCAGAGGAACGAGCCCCCGATCACCTTCATGAACAGCCCGGCCATGGTCTGGTCCTCGATGACCGACAGCCCCCACAGCCGGGGCTCGTGGTCGTACACCTCGTAGACGGGCGACTCCGAGAGCGACAGCCACGCGCCGGGCACGGTGGGGATCACGCTCATCATGAACAGGTAGATGCACTGGGCCACCGGCGAGATGCGCAGCTCGGGCCACGGCCCGCACACCGGGAGCCACATCAGGAAGGCCGAGGCCACGATGATCAGGTGCACCGAGTAGTGGACGGCGCCGACCCGCACGGAGGTGTTCACGATCACCGACCAGTGGGTGACCACCACGAGGGCATTGAAGATCAGGCCGGCGGCGAGGGGCGCACCGAGGCGACGCAGGAGCCGGTAGCCCCGGCCCTCGGCCGGCACGAGGAGGCGGGCCAGCCAGGTGGGCATGGCCAGCCAGAACATCGGGGGCACGAGGTAGGTGAGCAGCATGTGCTGCACCATGTGCACCGAGTAGAGGGACCGCTCGGCGATGTCGTGCATCGGCCAGTCGGAGGCCAGCCACAGCGTGAGCGTGCCGGCCACGAACCAGGCCACCTGGCGCCGCCCGATGATCGGCTCACCCTCGGGGACGGCGTTGGGGCCGATCACCTTCACCACGTAGACGGCCATGCCGATCACCGCGGCGATCAGCAGCCACACCTCGGGGTGGGGCTCGAAAGCCCACGGGTCGGCGGTCGCGACCGCCGCGCCACCCGACACCGTGGTGGCATGGGCGAACATCACGACCTCAGGCTTAGACCATGTGGGTGCCGGCCGAGAAGAACCGGAAGGCGAAGAGCACGGCCAGGTACACACCGATGGCCAACACGATGCCGGCCACGAACGTGGTGGCCAGCAGCTTGTTGTCGAACTTCAGGTGCATGAACACCGCACCGACGAAGAAGAACTTGACCGCCATCATCACCAGCAGCGAGACGGTGATGCCCACGCCGTCGCCCCAGTCCCACACCGGCACCTTGGGCCAGAGGTAGGTCGCCGTCTCGGCGAAGGTGATGATGGCCAGGCCGATCGCCGTGATCACGTAGGTGCGATCGTGGCTCTTGTGCTCGGCGTGCCCGCCGGACTCGGCGGGGCCATGGTCGACGGCGGTGGCGGTCATACCGGTGCTCCCACGGGGATGAGGTAGACGACGGCGAAGATCAGCACCCAGACGATGTCGACGAAGTGCCAGTAGAGCCCGACGATCTCGACCGTCTCGGCTCTCTCCGTCGGTAGCTTCCCGCGGATCGACAGCAGGATCAACGACACCAGCATGATGATGCCGACGGTGACGTGGACGCCGTGGAAGCCGGTGAGGGTGTAGAAGGCGGAGCTGAACCGGCTGGAGGTGTAGCCCATGCCCTCCTTCACGAAGGCCGTGAACTCGTAGATCTGGCCCGAGAGGAACACCGCACCGAGGCTGGCTGTGGCGGTGAGCCACAGCCGGGTGCGGTAGTGGTCGCCCCGCTCGATGGCCGAGTGGCCGAGCACCATGGTGAGCGAGCTCATCAGCAGCACGAAGCTCGACACCGAGGTGAAGCCGATGTCGAAGACCTCCTTGGGGCCCTTCTGGCCGGGGAGGGGGGTCTTGTAGACGAGGTAGGTGGTGATGAGGCCGCCGAACAGGAGGCACTCCGAGCCCAGGAACAGCCACATCGCCAACTTGTTGTTGGAGATGCCGGTGTTGGTCTCGTGGGCGTGGTCGGCGTGCCCGTGGGCCTCGGCGACGGTGACGCTAGCCAACGGTCTCCATCTCCTTCGCTTCGGACCCGGCCTCGGCCTCGGTCGGCTCGCCGGCGTGCTCGCCCCCGGCGTCGCCGTGGTGGTCGTCGTGGTGGTCGTGCCCGGCATCGGGGTCGTCGGGCGGCTCGAGGGCCCAGCCGTAGAGGCCGGCCACGATCAGCAGGCCGCCGACCAGGGCCAGCCAGAGCGTGAAGATCAGGCCGTAGCACAGGATCGGGATCCCGAAGGCGGTGATCAGCGGCCAGTACGACGGCGACGGGAGGTGGACGCCGGCGCCGTTGCTGTGCTGGACGACCTCATCGGCGGTGGCCACCCGGACCAGGCGGTGGTCGGCCGTCTCCTCGTACTTGCGGTACCAGAAGTCGTCGACGCGGGTGACGGTGGGGATCGGGTCGAAGTTCCACTCCGGGGTGGGGTTCGGGGCGATCCACTCGAGCGTGCGGGCGTCCCACGGGTCGTTGGGGCACTCGAGGCCGAGCTTCTTGGCCCGGCGCACGCTGTAGATGATGTTGAAGATCAGGAAGAGGATCGACGACCCGAGGGTGAAGGCCCCGACGGTGGCGAGACGGTTCCAGAAGGTGAACCCGAAGCCCTCGTCGTAGGTGTAGATGCGCCGGCTCATGCCCTGCATGCCGAGGATGTGCATGGGGCCGAAGGTCAGGTTGAAGCCGATGAGCATGAACCAGAAGTTGAACTTGCCCAGCGTCTCGTTGAGGAGCACACCGAAGGCCTTCGGGAACCAGAAGTAGAGACCGCCGACGAACCCGAAGAAGGCGCCGCCGAAGAGCACGTAGTGGAAGTGGGCGACGATGTAGTAGGTGTCGGTCTGCTGGGTGTCGGCCGGGGCGATCGAGTGGGACACGCCCGACAGGCCGCCGATGGTGAACATCGTGATGAGGCCGATCGAGAACAGCATCGGGGTGTCGAACTTGAGCTTCCCGCCGACCATGGTGGCGGTCCAGTTCAGGATCTTCACGCCCGTGGGCACGGCGATGAACATCGTGGTGAGCGAGAACACCATCACCGAGACCGGCCCGATGCCGGACACGAACATGTGGTGGGCCCACACGCCCCAGCCCATGAAGCCGATGGCCACGCCGGAGAAGACGATGAACGTGTAGCCGAAGATGGGCTTGCGGCTGAAGACCGGCAGGATGTCGGACACGATGCCGAAGGCCGGCAGGATCATCAGGTACACCTCAGGGTGCCCGAAGATCCAGAACAGGTGCTGCCAGAGCAGCGGGTTGGCCCCCTGGGCGACGTTGAAGAAGTTGGCGTTGAACAGCCGGTCGAACATCAGCAGGAACTGGGCGACGGTGATGACCGGCACGGCGAACAGGAGCAGGAACTGGGTGACGAGGGTCATCCAGGTGAAGATGGGCATCTTCATGAGGCTCATGCCCGGGGCCCGCATGTTGATCACGGTGGTGATCAGGTTGACCGAGCCCACCAGCGAGGCGATACCGGCGATGATCAGGCCGAGGTTCCAGAAGTCGATGCCGTGGGACGGCGAGTAGATGACGCCGCTGTTGGGGGCGTACATGAACCAGCCGCCGTCGGCGCCGCCGCCGAGCAGCCACGAGCTGTTGAGGAAGATGCCGCCGCCGAGGAAGCACCAGAAGCTGAAGGCGTTGAGGCGGGGGAAGGCCACGTCGCGGGCGCCGATCTGGAGCGGCATCAGGTAGTTGGCGAACGCGGCGCCGATGGGCATCACCACGAGGAAGACCATCGTGGTGCCGTGCATCGTGTACACCTGGTTGTACTGGTCGGCGCTGAGGAGCGAGTTGCGGGGCGACCACAGCTGAGCCCGGATCAGCAACGCTTCGAACCCGCCGATGAGCAGGAACACCAGGGCCGAGACCCCGTACATGATGCCGATCTTCTTGTGGTCGACCGTGTTCACCCAGCTGCGCCACCCCGTCTTGCTCCGAGGCCGGGTGAACACGCCGAGCGCAAGGTCCCGCGGCCGCTCAGCGGCGGGAAGCGCCAGCATTGCGGTGTCGTCTGCCATGTGCGTACTCCGTCGGTAGCGCGGTGCTACGGGTCGTAGAGGGTTACTTCAAGGTCTCCAGGTAGGCGACCAGCTGATCGATCTGCGCCTCGCTGAGGCCGAAGTTGGGCATGCCCCGCTTGCGCTCGTCGAGCACGGCGGTCTCACCCTTGGTTTCGAGGTTGGCCGCCGACTCCTCGGCGCTGCAGCTGTGCCCGGCCTGGGGGAACGGGCACATCGGCTTCTCCTTCGGCGGGTTGCGGAGCCACGCTTCCAGGGAGGGCCGGTTGATCGGGTTGGCCGGGTTGCCGGGGTTGGCGATGTTGGTCGGGTCGCCGCAGTTCTCCAGGTCCGACGCGCCCTTGGTCTTCTTGTCGGCGTTGCGCTTCTCGCAGGCCGGGTCGGGGTCGGGGAGGTGGAGGTTGAAGATGGCGCCGCCGAACATGCCGCGGCTGGCGAAGTGGGTGAGCTCGGGGGCGGCGCCCGAGACGAGCTGGGTCTTCACGCCCTTGTCGGGATCGTTGACCGTCTTGTCGGTGAGGCCCCGGATGAGGTGGCACTGGGCGCACTGGGCCGACTTGAAGTAGTCGCGCCCGGCGACGGCGTCGGCGTTCTCGGCCGCCGGTTCGGCGGCGGGCTTGCGCTGGTTCTCGACCCAGACCTTCCACTCGTCCATGGGCACGGCCCGCACCAGCATGCGCATGTTGGCGTGGGAGAGGCCGCAGAACTCGGTGCACTGCCCGAGGTACACGCCGGGCTGGTCGGCGAAGAGCTTCCAGTCGTTGAGCATGCCCGGCACGGCGTCCTTCTTGCCGTTGAGGCCGGGGATCCAGAACGAGTGGATCACGTCGCGCGAGGTGATCTTCAGCTGCACCTCGGTGCCGACCGGGACCACCAGCTCGGTGGCGGTGTTGACGTCCCAGGTGTCCTCGTAGTTGCCGTTGTGGCCGTTGAGGAGGTCCTCGCCCTTGCTCGAGTCGCCGAGGTCGTACTGGAAGGCCCACCACCACTGCTGGCCGATGACCTTCACCTTCAGGACGTCGGGCTTCTTCTGGTCGGGCTGGAGCTTCTGAAGGGTGCCGACGGTGAGCACGCCCACCACGGCGAGGATGGCGGCGGGGAGCAGCGTCCAGAAGATCTCGAGGAACGTGTTGCCCTCGGTCTGGCGCACGAACTCCTCCTCGTCGTCACCGGGGCGCTCCCGATACTTCCAGACGATGACGAGGATGCCGCCGAGCACCAGCACGAAGATGGCGGCGGCGATGTAGAAGACGGGCTGGACGAGCCCCTGGATGTCCTTGGCGATCGGCCCGCGGGGGTCGAGGGTGTTGAGGGGCTTGCCGTCCTGCTGGAAGATGTCGTAGACCTGCCCGACGGTGAGCGCGACCACGAGGAGCGAGGCCAGCACACCGAAGATGCGCAGCGGCCAGGGCATCGGGCCGCGGTGCGAGCGGGACGAAGGGTTGATCTGCTCGCTCATCAGCGCACCGCTCCATCGGTGACGTTCCCGGCAGGGGCCATGCCACCCTCGGTCTTCTTGGGCGTCTCACCGGCCGGGGCTTCGCCGGAGGACCCATGCCCTTCGGACTCGGCCCCCGTTCCTTCGTGGGAGAACCGATCCCCCTTGCCCGCCCCCACGATGCCGGCCCCCAGGAACAGGGCGGCGGCGACCACCAGCAGCGCGGCGAGGGCCGGCTTGCGCAGGTCGGGCAGGAAGTTGAGGAGGACGAACACCAGGAACAGCACCGAACCGACGGCGCCGAAGGCGGCGATCGAGGCGGTGCCCGACGGCATGGCGAGGTTGACGCGGCTCAGGCTCACGGCCACCAGACCGACGAGGATGACCGCGGTGACCGGCACCCGGACCGGGTCGATGAACCGGTGGTAGATCTCCATGTTGGTGGCGTCGTCGCCGGTGGCCCGCTCGGCCCACGCCCGGAAGGTCCACACGCCGGTGACCAGGACCAGGATGGCGATGCCGGCCCAGAAGATGCGCATGTCGTCCACCAGCCCGACCACCACCGCGCCGACCCCGAAGGCCGACACGATGGGCCAGTAGCTGGTGCCGTAGGGGGCCCGCGTGAGCGGCACCGAGTCGGCCTGGAGGAGCTCGGCCTCGGCCTGCGGATCGGCGTCACGGAAGGCCACGAGCAAGCCGGCCAGGAAGCAGGCGGCCACGGTGATCGACAGCAGCACGACGTAGCCGGCGTGGTTGCCGACGTCGCCCTTCCAGCCCAGGGTCATCGGGCCCACCACCGAGTCGACCAGGTTGTCCTTGATGGACTTGCCGGTGGAGGTGAGGCCGAAGAGGAACGTGGCCGTGAAGGTGAGCGTGGCCAACCCGGCGAACAGCTTGAAGCCGGGGGTGAAGGCTCGGGTTCGGGTGATGGCTCGGAACGTCTGCATCTCGGCCTACTTCGTGACGTAGATGAGGATCCAGATCAGGGCATAGACCGCGACCGTGGTGTGCCAGAACAGCGCGGCGGCGGCGAGGCCGTCGTACTGCCGGCTGGTGAAGGAACCGCCGAGCGCCCGGAAGGCCATCAGCAGCACGTAGATCACTGCGAGGATGACCATCACCACGTGGGCGCCGGTGATGGCGTAGACGAGCACCGCCGCCGGCCCGGTGGCGATGTCGAGCTTCATGGCGCTGTAGACGAAGGCCATCTGGTTGACGAAGGCCAGGCCCAACAGCATCGTGATCCCGAGGGCGACGTAAGACCCGTGGCGGTCGTCGTTGCGGATGGCCTTCACGGCCCACTGCACGGTGACGGCCGACATGATCATCGTCACGAACATGACGTTGGCCTGCGTGAGCTCGAGCGTGACCGGGCCCTTGGGCAACACGTCGAGCCACACCTGGCCGGCGGCGACAGCGGAGGCCCGGAGCGACAGGTAGATCCCGAACAGCCCGCCGAACAGCACGAGGGTGGCGGCCGAGGCGAAGCCGGTGGCGACCATCAACACGCGGGGCCGCTGCAGCGGCGGCGGCGGGGCGGTGGCCGGGCTCAGGTAGGTGGTCATGACGCCTCCCCGGACGCGACGTCGAGCAGGGGCTCAGCGGAGGTGACGACCGGCAGGGCGCCGAAGTTGCCCCGGGCCGGCGGCGAGGACGTGGCCCATTCGAGGGTCTGGCCCGCGCCCCAGGGATCGTCGGCGGCGGCCGAGCCGGTGAGGCTCATCAGCAGGCCGAGGGCGATGGCCAGGAGGCCGAGCACGGCGACGCCGGCGCCGGCCGTGGCGATCAGGCTCAGGGTGTCGACCGTGCCGGTCTCGCCGAGCCCGTTCCACCGCCCCGAGAGCCCCATGACGATGAAGGGCGTCCCGAAGAGCAGGGCCCCGAGGAGGAGCAGCGGGGCCGCGGCCTTGCCTGCCCCGTCGGCCACGTTCTTGCCGGTGATCTTGGGGCCCCAGTAGGCCAGGCCCCCCACGGCGGCGACGGCGCCGGCGAGCACGATCATCCCGAACACCCCGACCTGGGCCAGCGGCTGGAACCAGGTGTTCTTCGTGACGTCGGCCACGGCGTCCGGGTAGACCTTGGCCGCTTCGTGGAGCCGCAACGGGCTGATGGCGAAGAGCGCGGCCCCGACGGCGGCGAGGAGGAGGCCGACCACGGCGAGGAGGCCGGCCAGCACCGGGCTCTTGCCCGAGAACCGCCCGCGAGCCAGGGAACCGCCGATGCCCCCGACGAACATCAGCACCGGGAGGGCGAGGAGGACGCTCCACACGACGAAGACCTCGTTGGTGAAGATCTTCCCGTAGAAGGCGGGCTGGACCCAGGCCCCGATCGACAGGACCCCGGCGGCCCCGATGGCCGTGAACACGAAGCCCCGCTGGGGCTGGCGGCTGCGGGTGAGGGTGCTGATGCCGTCGGCGGCGATCCCCAGCGCGGGGACGGCGTAGGCGAAGGCCTGCGGGGCGGCGAAGGCCCAGCTGATGTAGCCCCACTGCTTGGTCGGGCTGGCGAAGTCGCCCGGCCCGCCGTAGCGGTGGTCGACGTAGATGAGCACGAACTCGGCCAGCAGCACCGGGAGCGTGAGCGCCCACACGCCGGCGGCGACGACCATCGACCAGGAGAAGAAGGGCACCCGGTCGAGGGTCATCCCATCGGCCCGGAACGTGACCACGGTGGTGGCGACGGCGATGGCGACCACCAGGAGCGCCACGATGGCGACGCCGGTGGCGAAGTAGGACAGGTCGACCAGCTTCTCGTCGCCGCCGCCGGGGCCGCCGTTGCCGGCGTAGGCCACGACGGCCAGCGCCGAGGCGACGAGCCAGGTCCAGAAGGAGGCGGCGACGGCCCGGGGGAAGGCCACCGTGGCGGCGCCGACCTGCAGCGGACAGACGTAGACGGCCAGCCCGAGGAAGAGCGGGACCAGGAAGAAGAAGACGGCGCCCACCCGGCCCAGGGTGGAGAGCTGCAGCACCCAGTCGGCCTTGGGGAAGCTGGTTCCCGCCTTCTGGCTGAGCGCCGTGAGGCCCAGGGCGGCGAAGGAGCCGATCCCCATGAGCAGGGAGAACCCGATGAAGAGCCGGCCGATCACCTTGTGATCGCCGGAGCCGAACAGGCTGGCCAGCCCGGAGGCGGCGGCCGCGCTGTCGTCAGCGGCGGGGGCATCGTGGGCTGCGGAGACGCTCGTGTCGGTGATGGCCATCGTTGGTTGGTGCCTCACGCTGTCAGGCGGCCTGCGGACACACGGGGAGCAGGCCGGGAGAGCGGGACGGGACGCGGTTCCAGAGAGGGTGGACTTCGGGCGGACAATAGTGTGCTGCTTCGCGGGCACCACAATTCGGGATGCTGGCCCCGGACGGGGTCGAACCCGGCCGTTGCCTCCCTGTCGGAGCGATCATCAAGCCGCACCCGATCGCAGAAGCTGATCGAGCGCCATCGCGCCGAACAGGAGCATCAGGTACGTGATCGAGTACGAGAAGAGGCGGATGGCCCGTTTGGCCGTGGTGGCGTCGGGCTGGCGGCGGAGCAGGTCGGCGGCCATGACGGTGAACACGCCGCCGAGCACCACCGCGCTCACGGTGTAGAGCGGCCCCATGCCGGCGACCGGCGTGAACACCACCGACAGGGCCCAGACCACGAGGCTGTAGGCGAAGATGTTGCCGGCGGTGGTGCGGTAGGAGGCGACCGAGGGCAGCATCGGCACGTCGACCGAGGCGTAGTCGTCCTTGTACTTGATGGCCAGCGCCCAGAAATGGGGCGGGGTCCAGGCGAAGATCAGCGCGAACAGCACGACCGGGGCCCAGTCGAGGGAGTTGGTGACCGCCGCCCACCCGATGAGGACAGGGGCGGCGCCGGCGGCACCACCGATGACGATGTTCTGGCGCGACGTGCGCTTGAGCCAGAGCGTGTAGATGAACACGTAGAACAGGCAGGCCGACACGGCCAGCACCGCCGACAGCGGGTTGACGAGGATCCACAGCCAGGCGAAGGCCAGCGCCTCGATGACCACGGCGAACACGAGGGCGTTGCGGGGCTCGATCACCCCGGTGACGAGGGGGCGCTTGCGGGTGCGGTGCATCACCGCGTCGATGTCGCGGTCGACGTACATGTTCACGGCGTTGGCGCCACCGGCGGCGAGGGTGCCGCCCCACACGGTCGCCACCACGAGCCAGAGGCTGGGGAGCCCCCGCTCCGCCACCACCATCGTGGGCACCGTGGTGACCAGCAGCAGCTCGATGATCCGCGGCTTGGTGAGCGCCACGTACCCGCCGACCTTCGCCCGCCAGGAGGGGTCGGCAACCGTGGCCGCCGCGAGCGCCGGCTCGGGAAGATCCGAGGGAGTGAGCGGCGCGGTGGGCGCGGTCATCCCTGCCACGCTACGCGCTGGCCCGACGCCGGGGCCATTTCCCCGGTGGGTGGCGCCGAGTCGGCCTCCGACGGCGGACCGGGGGCGCACCACGCCTTGGGACGGCCGGGACGGCGCCCCCTACGATCGCCCCGTGGCCTCCGTCCCCGCCCGACTCCGGCCCTCTCCCCGGGCGTTCCGGGTCCTCAGCCTCACGGTCGTCGTCGCCACCGTCGTGGTGATGGTGAGCGGATCGCTGGTGCGGCTCACCGAATCGGGGCTGGGGTGCAGCGACTGGCCGGCCTGCGAGCAGGACCAGTTCGTCGCCGCCTGGGACCAGCCGCACGCGGTCATGGAGTTCGTGAACCGCATGCTCTCGGGGGTCCTCGGCGTGCCGATCCTGCTGGTGCTCGGCGCGGCGCTGGTGCGCCGACCCTTCCGGCGAGACCTGTTCGGATGGTCGCTCGGGCTCTTCGGCGGGATGGCGGTCGAAGCGGTGCTGGGGGCGTTCGTGGTGAAGTTCGGCCTGACCCCGCCCATGGTCATCGCCCACTTCCTCGTGGCCGTGGCCATGCTGTGGAACGCCCTCGTGCTGCACGAACGGGCCGGCCAACCCGATCCCGCCGGGTCGGTGGCGCGGGTGCCGCTCGTGGCACCGCGCGCCCAGGCCCTCGGCTGGGCGGCGGCGATCGCCTGCGGCGCCGCCATCGCCGTGGGGACCGTCGTGACCGGGGCGGGGCCCCACGGCGGGGACACCCGGGCCGACCGGTTGCCGTTCTCGATCACTGCCGTCGCCCGCATCCACAGCATCGCGGCGTGGATCGCGCTCGGGCTCGTCGTGGCCACCCTCGCCGTCCTCTACCGCACGGGGGCTCCGGCCTCGGTCCGCCGGCGGGCGGCGTGGACCACCGGCGCGCTCGTGGCGCAGGGAGCGATCGGCTACCTGCAGTACGCCACCGGCATCCCGCGGCCGCTCGTGGGCATCCACGTGCTCGGCTCGACGTTGGTGTGGATCGCCACCGTGCGGCTCGTGCTCGGGTGCACCGGCGTCCCGGCCGCGGCCGACGCCGGTCGGGCCGAACCTCGGTTGGCTGCGGCGTGACGCCGGGCCACAATCGAACCATGCAGATGACGGCGCCGATGGTCGCACCGGGGGAGCTCGAGGAGCTCGACCCGGTGATCGACGACGCCTACGACCCCGATCGCCCCTGGGTGGTGATCGTGTGGAACGACCCCATCAACCTGATGGCCTACGTGACCTTCGTCCTGCAGAAGCTGTTCGGCTACAGCCACGAGAAGGCCGAGCACCTGATGTTGCAGGTCCACAACGCCGGGCGGGCCGTCGTCTCGGAGGGGCCGAGGGAGAAGGCCGAGCTCGACGTCTTCCGGCTCCACGAACACGGCCTGTGGGCCACGATGCAGCAGGACTGACGTGCTCCGCCGCCCCTGGTTCGCCCACGACGCCCGCGACGGCGGCGTCGCGGTACGCATCCCGGTGCTCAACCGGTGGGTGCTGCGGGGTGCGCTCGAGCACTTCCGCTCCCGGCTGGCCGGCGGCGGCGCCGACCTCGAGCGCCTCTTCCCCCCGGCCTACATCGACCACCCCGGCCTCGAGGACGAGTACCAGCGCTTCATGCACGAGGAGCTGCTCACCTCGCGCCTCGCCGCCGTCGACCTCTTGCGCGACACGATCGACACCAAGCACCTCTCCGCGGAGCAGGCCCAGGCATGGCTCCAGGCCGTCAACGCGCTCCGGCTGATGGTGGGGACCAGCCTCGGCATCGACCACGACGGCTGGACGCCCGACGATCTCGACATCACCGACGACGACGACCCCCGCCTGGCCGAGCTCCAGCTCTACGGCGTGCTCCAGGGCCTCCTCTACGGCCTGCTCGGCGCCATCACCCCCGAAGGGTTCCACGACCCCGACCCCGAGGTGCTGGGGTTCGATCCCTATGACGACGACGACTTCGACGACGACGACTTCGACGACGAGCCCGAGGACGACGACCCCGAGGACGACGACCCCGAGGACTGACCGATCCCCGTGGGTGCGCCATATT
>JAKOVR010000031.1 GCA_029782025.1 Actinomycetes bacterium
TCCCACCAGCCCACCCCCCAGCCGTCGGCGTTGATGCGGCCGAGGTCCTGGTGGCGGGGGGCGTGGGCCTGGCGGACGAACGGGTGCGGATAGCCGTAGAGGAGCTCGTCGAGCTCGATGGTGGGGCCGAGGTAGCCGAGCAGGCGGCACATGGGGGGTGACGCTACCGTCGACCGCTCACGCGTCGCGGGCGCAGCGGAAGCCGCTGAAGATCTGGCGGCGGATGGGGTAGTCCCAGTTGCGGAACGTGCCCCGCACGGCGGCGGCGTCGGCCGCCCACGACCCGCCCCGGAGCACCCGGTACTCGTTCCCCCAGAACACCTCGCTGTACTCCTGGTAGGGGAAGGCCGCGAACCCCGGGTAGGGGGTGAAGGGGGAGGCCGTCCATTCCCACACGTCGCCGATCATCCCGAGCGCCCCGCACGGCGAGGCCCCGTGGGGGAGGCTCCCGACGGGGAGCGGCCCGTCGTGGCGTTGGCCCAGGTTGGCGTGGAGGGGCGTCGGTGCGTCGTCGCCCCAGGGATGGCGCCGGGCCCGACCGGCGGCCGGGTCCCAGACCGCCGCCTTCTCCCACTCGGCCTCGGTGGGGAGCCGCTTCCCGGCCCACCGGGCGAAGGCCTCGGCCTCGTGGCAGCAGACGTGTTGGACCGGCTCGTCCAGGTGGCTGGCCAGGTCGAGACGGCGCCCGAACCGCAGGATGCTCCACGCGCCGCCGCCCTCCCGGGCCCAGAACTGGGGCGCCTCCAGCCCCGCCTCCTGGCGCCAGGCCCAGCCGGCGGCGGACCAGAGGCGCTCGTCGTCGTAGCCGCCCTGCTCGATGAAGGCGAGGTAGGCGCGGTTGGTGACCGGTGTCGTGTCGATGTGGAAGGGGGCGAGCTCGACCTCGTGGGCCTCCCGCTCGTTGTCGTAGGCCCAGGGGTCGTGGCTGGTGCCCATGGAGGACGGGCCCCCGTCGACCCGCACCATCTCGGGGAGCGGGCCGATGGGGTCGCAGCCGGTGGAGGCCGTGGTGGCAACGGCGCCCGGGGGGGTGAGGGCCCGCGCCTCCATCAGCTG
>JAKOVR010000042.1 GCA_029782025.1 Actinomycetes bacterium
AGGAGGCGGCCGATCGCCCGGGCCGTCTCCGGCACCGAGCGAGGGTGGCCGACCACGTAGCCGGTGACGCCGTCGACGACGGCCTCGTGGGCCCCGCCGCTGCGCCCCGCCACCGCCGGCAAGCCCGCCGCCGCCGCCTCGAGGAACACGATGCCGAAGCCCTCCTGCTCGAGCCCGAGCCACCGGTCGCGGCAGGCCATGGCGAACAGGTCGGCACACCCGTACAGCGCGGGCAGGTCGGCGTCGTCGACCCTCCCGAGGAACGTGGCCGGCGCGCCGACCTTCGCCGCCAGCTGCTCGAGGCGGTCCCGATCGCGCCCGGCCCCGGCGATGGCGACGAGCAGGTCCGGGTGGCGGGGCGCCAGCGTGGCTGCGGCCCGCAGCACCACGTCGAAGCCCTTGCGGGGCACGAGCCGGCTGACGCCGAGGAGCACCGTGGCCTCGGCCGGGAGGCCGAGCCGGGCCCGGGCCGCGGCCCGCTCCGCGGGGTCGAGGGGGTGGAACCGGTGCGGGTCGACGCCGGGCGGCACGTCGGCGACGGGGAGCGGCCGCCGGGCCGCTCGCTCGCCCTCGGCCGCCGGGTAGCCGCCGGCGCAGATCACCACGGCCGCCCGGCGGAGGACCCGGGCCAGCAGGGCCCTCGTCAAGGGCAGCCGGCCCGGGATGGTGACCTCGGCGCCGTGGAGCACCACGCCGTAGGGCCGCCCGGTACGGCGGGCAACTGCCGGGCCGATCAGCCCCAACGGGAAGGCGGGGTCGATGAGCACGAGGTCGGCGCCGGCGGCGCGGGCTTCGCGGGCCACCATCCGCACCAGCCGGGGCGTGGGGAGCAGGACCCGCCCCCGGTGGCGGCGCACGGGGAGCTCCTGCCCGGCGTCCCACGCCTCGGCCCCCGGGTAGGCGGTGGTGAGCACCGTGACCTCTCCGGGAGGGAGACGGCGCCACAGCTCGTGAACGTAGGACTGGATGCCGCCGACCTTCGGCGGGAAGTCGTTGGTGACGAACAGGTGCGGCATCGGCGCGATTCTCGCGGGCGTCACCGCCGCCCGCCCACCCCGCGCGATGGTGTTGGGGTGGTCGACCAGCCCCCGCTCTTCGACGACGACACCGTCACCGGCCCGGACCTGGAGCTGGCGGTGCACCGCGGGGCCATCGCACCGCCGGTGGCCGACCGCTGGCTCGAGGCGCTGCTGCACGAGGTGCCCTGGCGCCAGGACCACGTCGTGGTGTTCGGCCGCCGGTCGCCGATCCCCCGGCTGCAGGCGTGGATCGGCGACCCGGGCCGCCGCTACGCCTACTCCGGCATCGAGCTCGAGCCCCAGCCCTGGACCCCGACCCTCACCGCCGTGCGCGAGCTCGTGACCGGCCTGGCCGGCACCCCGGCCAACAGCGTGCTGTGCAACCTCTACCGCGACGGCCACGACAGCGTGGCCTGGCACGCCGACGACGAGCCCGAGCTCGGGCCCGAGCCGGTGATCGCGTCGGTCAGCCTGGGGGCGACCCGACGGTTCCAGCTACGGCGGCGCGACGATCCCGACGAGCGGCGCGACCTCGAGCTGCGCCACGGCGACGTGATCGTCATGTCCGGTCCCACCCAGCGGGCGTGGCTGCACCGGATCCCCCGCACGGCGACGTCGGTGGGACGGCGCGTCAACCTGACGTTCCGCACGATCCTCGATCAGCCCGACCGGGCGTCGAGCCGGGACGACGCCCACGAGGCGACGTCCCGCACCCACGGCACCGGGTGATCCCGGTAGCCGGCGACGGTAGCCCGCACCGCCGGCGACGCCGGATCGCCCGTGTTGCCCAGCACCACGAGGGCGTTGCGCCGGAGCTGGTCGGGGTCCCGGTCGGCGATGTACCAGCGGCCGTACCGGGCCAGCAGCTCGTCGTCGGGGGCGGCGAGGAGGTCGAGGACGTCGACGGTGGCTCCCGCGTCGTCCCCGTCCCCGTCGTCGGGGAGGTGGCGGTTCGGTGGGCACACCTCCTGGCAGTCGTCGCAGCCGTAGATGCGGTCGCCGAGGGCCTCCCGGTGCTCGACCGGGAACACCCCGGGCTGCTGCACCAGCCAGGCCAGGCAGCGACGGGCGTCGATCACGCCCGGCGCCACGATGGCCCCGGTGGGGCACCCGTGCAGGCAGCGGGTGCAGCTGCCGCAGCCGTCGGGCACCGCGCTCGCGGGCGCGGTGGGCGTCAGCGGGGCGTCGGTGATCACCGAGCCGAGCAGGAACCAGCTCCCCTGGCCCGGCAGCAGCAGGTTGGCGTTCTTGCCGTACCAGCCGAGGCCGGCGCGGTGGGCGGCGGCGCGGTCGACCATGCCGTTCTCGTCGGCCTGCACCAGGGCCCGCCACCCGGCGGTCCGGAGCTCGGCCGCCACGGCCTCGAGGCCGGCCCGCAGCGGGGCGTAGTGGTCGCGGGCGGCGAAGCGGGCCACCCGGGCCTGCGGCCGACCGCCCGGCCCCGTGTCCGGGCCGTCCGCCACCCGGCCGGCGTAGCGGCGCGCCCCCACCACGAGGGCCCGCGCCCCGCGAACCGTGGCGGCCGGGTCGGTGGACCGGGCCGGGTTGCGAAAGGTGAACTGCATGCCGGCGTGGAGACCGGCGGCCTTGCGCTCCTCCAGCACCGCCCGCGTGTCGAGGAAGGGTTCGGCCGAGGCCACGCCGACGGCGTCGAGGCCGGCGGCGCGGCCGGCGGCGAGGAGGGCGGTGGGGTCGAGGGCGGGCGGATCGATGCCCCGATTCCAGCACGCCAGCGGCGGGCGGCTCAGCCGGTGCGGCGCTGGAGGCGCAGCTCGGGCACCAGCCCCACCTCGGCCAGCAGATGGATCACCCGGGCGTCGCCCTGCTCCACCTCCACCACGCCGCCGGCCGGGCGGTCGCACAAGAAGGTGACGACGCAGTCGTCGCAGGCCTCGGTGTGTTGCATCCGGCACTCGTCGCAGTCGATCCGCAGCATGCGGTCAACCTACCGAGGGGGTGTGACAGCTTCGACGGCGCCGGCGGCCTACATCCCCCGCACGTAGTCGAGGAACTGCCGCGAGCCCACCACGTTGGCGCCGCGGGCGCGGGCGCCGTCGCGCACGCGGTGATCGTCGGACACCACCAGCACGGGGCGGGCGACCGGCAGCTGCTCGACCAGGGCCAGGATGTCGTCGTCGGCCTCCACCGCCGGATCGGTGAAGCGCACCTGCACCGACCGCAGCCTCGACTCGGGCGGCAGGCCGGCGCCGGTGGGGGCGCCGTCGAAGACGACGGTGAACCGGGCGGGCGTGGCGGCGTCGAGACCGGTGAGCACGTCGAGGAGGCGGGCCCGTTGGAGCTCGAGGTCGAGGGCGGGCCACCCCGCCAGGGTGACGTTGTAGCCGTCGACCAGGGTGAGCATCCCCTCCACCCGGAGCAGCGCGCCCACGGCCTGGGGGGCGTCGTCGAAGATCCCGACCGGGAGCTTGGTGGGCCGCCGGCGGGCCGGCACGGTCCGGGCGGGCGCCGCCTCGGCCGGCTCGACCGGCGCGACCACCGCCGAGGCCACCAGCGCCCGCAGGTCGGCCAGGGCGGCGGCGAGCGCAGCGGCGGCGTCGGCCGCACCGTGCACCGCGGCCGCCACAGCGGCGAGGTCCACCGCCGGCTCGGCCGGCTCGGCCGGCTCGGGGACGGCGTCCGACACGGGAGCGGCCTCGGCGGCGCGGAGCCGCTCGCGCAGCTGGCGCAGCTCCTCCACCCGACCGGCGTCGCGGGCCTCGATGGCCTTGAGCTGGCGCACCGCGTTGGCCCGCTCCTCCCGCAGCCGCTCGGCCTCCGCCTCCCCCGCGGTCACCGCCGCTTCGAGCTCGCGCACCCGGGCCTGCTCGGCGGCCATCGCCGACCGCATGGCGTCGAACTCCTCGACGACCTTCGAGAGCGTGCCCTGGGTGACGGCGAGCTGCTTGGTGGCGCGGCGCTCGGCCTGCGCCTCGGACTGGCTGCTGCGCTCGGCCTCCCGGGCCGCCACCAGCTCGGCCAGCGCGTCCTCCCAGCCGTCGGGCCGGTCGAGGAACAGGGCCACGGCGTCGGTCACGACGTCCGGTCGCATCGCCGCCCGCACCCGGGACCGGAAATCGGGGTCGTCGTCGAGCACCTTGCGGGCGGCGTCGAGGGCCCGGGACGGGTACTTGGCGAAGCCCAGGAAGGGGCGCAGCGAGGCCGGCGCCGGATCCGGCGGGGAGGCGGCCTCCCCCGCCCGCGCCACGAGGAGCGCGGCTTCGAGGGCGACCCGCAGCAGCCCCTGCTCGGTCTCGGCGCTCAGGCGGAGGCCTCCGCCTCGACCACGTGCGCCCCCGATCCGCACCACCGGCACTCCACCGCCTCGACCCGCTCCTCGAGCACCTCTTCGTCCTCGACCTGGAGCTCCCCGCCCACCGTGAAGTGGTGGAACGCCTTGGTGCGCCGGGTGGTGGTGACGTCGAATCGGGTGAGGTTGCCGCAGGCGGTGCAGCGGTAGCGGGTGGCGGTCGGGGCGGTCATCGGGGCGACTGTACCGAACCGCCACGGCCCCGCCCCTCACCGCCGGACGGTACGGATGTTCCCCTGAGCAAACGCCTGTTCGCTATTCTGGCCGCCATGACGACCACCGTCCTCCAGCGTTCGTTCGACGACCTCGGCACCCCGCTCTACGACGTCACCTTCTGCGTGCTCGACCTCGAGACCACCGGCGCCTCCCCCGCCGACTGCGCCATCACCGAGATCGGTGCCGTGAAGGTGCGGGGCGGCGAGTGCCTCGGCACCTTCCACACCCTCGTGAACCCAGGGGTGCCCATCCCCCCGGCCATCACCGTCCTCACCGGCATCACCGAGGCCATGGTCATCCCCGCTCCTCCCGTGCCGGAGGTACTGCCGGCGTTCCTCGAGTTCGCCGAGGGCACCGTGCTCGTGGGCCACAACGTGCGCTTCGACCTCTCCTTCCTCAACGCCGCCCTCGACGCCACGGGCCGGCCGCGGCTCGAGCACCGGGTGGTCGACACGCTGGGCCTGGCCCGCCGGCTCGTGCGCGACGAGGTGCCCAACCTCCGCCTCGGCACCCTGGCCGACCGCCTGCGCCTCTCGCACCGGCCGGCCCACCGCGCCCTCGACGACGCCCTCGCCACCGCCGACCTCCTCCACGTGATGCTCGAGCGGGCCGGCACCCTCGGCGTCACCGGGCTCGACGACCTGCTCGGGCTGCCCTCCATGAGCGGCCACGCCCAGGCCGGCAAGCTCAAGCTCACCGACGCCCTCCCCCGGTCCCCCGGCGTGTACCTCTTCCGCGACCGCCACGGCCACGTGCTCTACGTCGGCAAGGCCACCAACCTGCGGGCCCGGGTCCGCTCCTACTTCTCCACCGACGACCGCCGGAAGATCGGCGCCCTCCTGCGGGAGACCGCCAGCGTCGACCACCGCGTCTGCGCCACCACGCTCGAGGCCGCCGTGCTCGAGGTGCGCCTCATCCACGCCCTCCAGCCCCGCTACAACCGCCAGGCCAAGAACTGGAAGAAGTACTGCTACCTGAAGCTCACCCTCGACGAGGCCTTCCCCCGGCTCTCGGTGGCCCGCACGGCCCGGGCCGACGGCGGGCTCTACCTGGGCCCGCTGTCGTCGGCCGCCATGGCCACGCTGGCCGCGGAGGCGATCCAGACGGTGGCGCCGCTGCGGCGGTGCACCGAGCGGCTGCGGGCCGGGGGGGCCGCCGTCCGCGAGGCGCCGTGCTCGGCCGGCCAGCTCGGCGTGGCGCTGTGCCCCTGTGCCGGCGGCGTCAGCCGGAGCGACTACGACGCCGTCGTGGCCCGGGTGGTGCGCGGCCTCACCCGGGAGCCGGCGCTGCTGTTCGAACCGTTGCTGGCCAAGATGGCCGCCCTCGCCGGCGCCGAGCGCTTCGAGGAGGCCGCCGCCGTCCGCGACCGGGCCGAGGCCCTGGCCACCGCCCTCCGGCGGCAACGCCGGCTCGACGGGCTCGTCCGGGCTGGCCGGATCGTGCTCGACACCGGCCGCACCGGCTTCGTCGAGCTCACCGCCGGTCGCCTCACCGGCACCGGCCGGCTGCTCCGACCGTGGGAGGTCGACCGGGCGCTGCTGCCCGACCACGCCGCCGACCCCGGCGACGGTCCCGAGCCCGGCGCGGTGCCCCGCCACCTGGTCGACGAGCTCCTGGCCGTGGCCGCCTGGCTCGACCGCAACCACGTGCGGGCCCGCCTGGTGGAGGCCGACCCCGACGGGGTCTGGGCCTCGGATCTCCCGGTGCTGCCCTCGTTCAGCCCGCGCTGAGCGGCGAGGCGTCCACCAGCTTGGCCAGCGCGTCGGCGGCGGCACCGCTGTCGATCGACGCGAAGGCGGCGGCCAGGCCGTCGGCCAGCGAGTCGACCCGACCGGCGGCCCAGAGCCCGGCCGCGGCGTTGAGGGCGACGATCTCGCGGTAGGGCGTGGCCTCCCCGGCCAGGACGGCCCGGGCGATGGCGGCGTTGGTCGCCGGGTCGCCACCGGCCACGGCATCGGCGTCGACCGGGGTGAGGCCGAGGTCCGCGGGGGCGAGCTCGTACTCGCGCACGTCGCCCCCGGCCAGCTCGAACACCGTGGACGGCCCGGTGGTGACCAGCTCGTCGGTGCCGTCGTGGCCGTGCACCACCATGGCCCGGGTCATGCCCCGGGCCTGGAGGACGCCGATCACCGTCGGCGCCACCGAGAGGTCGGCGACGCCGATCACCTGGCGTTTCACGCGGCCGGGGTGCGACAGCGGCCCGAGGAAGTTGAACACCGTGGGCACGCCCAGCTCGGCCCGGACCGGCCCGGCGAAGCGCATCGCCGGGTGGAAGCCGCGGGCGAAGCAGAAGGCCACACCGGCCGCCTCCAGGCAGCGGACCACGGTGGGCCCGTCGACCTCGGCCCCCACGCCGAGGGCCTCGAGCAGGTCGAACGAGCCGCTGGTGGAGGAGGCCTTGCGGTTGCCGTGCTTGCACACGGTGGCACCGGCCCCGGCGGCCACGAAGCAGGCCATGGTGGACACGTTGAGGGCGTGGGCCCGCCGGCTCGGGGCGCCGCCGGTGCCGACGATGTCGACCGGGTCGCACCCGGGCGGCAGGTCGAGCGGGGCGGCCGCGGCCAGCATGGCCTCGACCATGCCGTTGACCTCGTCGACGGCCTCGCCCTTCATCCGCAGGGCCACGATGAAGGCGGCGATCTGGGCCGGGGTGGCCTCGCCGGCCAGGATCGTGCCCATGGCCGCGCCGGCCTGGGCCGAGGTGAGCGTGCGCCCCGCGGTGAGCTCGCCGAGCACCGTGCGCCAGCCGCCCATGTCGTCGAAGGTGGTCATGGCGCCACGCTAGTGGAGGGCCCGAACGGGCTCGTCAGGCCGAACGGCGGGCGGCGGCGGCGTAGGCCGCCCGGCGGCGCTGGCGCACGATGCGGCGCCGCTCCCGCTCGGTCGCCCCACCCCAGACGCCTTCGCGCTCACGGGACCCGAGGGCGTGCTCCAGGCACTCGTCGGCCACCGGGCAGACGGCGCACACGCCCTTGGCCACGGCGATCTGCTCCTCGTCGTCGTCGGCGGGGTAGAAGATCGACGGATCGAGGCCCTGGCAGGCCGCCTTCACACGCCACTTCTCGGTCTTCTCGTCCACTGGGACGGATTCTCGCAATGGCCCACCGGCCCTGTCCAAACGCCCCCCGGATCGGCCGCTCACCCGCCGTCACGCAGGTCGCCGAGGAGCGACGCCACGGTGTCGGCGCCGAGCACGACCTCGGCCCCGTAGTTGGGGTGGGTGATGGCCAGGCGCACCGGGCCGGCGGCGAAGGCCTCGACCTCCTCGGCGGTGAAGTCGAAGTGGATGTAGTGCACCGACGGGGTGGTCTCCTCCCGGGTGAGGAACCGGGCGTGGTCGGCGTCGACGATGCAGCGCACCATGCGCTCGGCGTCCCCCTCGCCCAGGCGGAAGGCGACCTCGCCCTCGATCCCCACCAGGCGGGGCAGCCAGTCGGCGATCTCGCGGTCGGAGGTGAGCTCGATGAACAGGGTGGCGCAGAGGTGGCCGGGGTCGGGGATGAGCGGGTTGTACACCTCGAGCTCGCCCTCGATCGCCTCGTCGGTGATGAGCTTCTCGATGCGGGCCATCTCCTGGATCTGGAACCGGATCGTGTCGGCGTTCTCGAAGACGAGCGTGACCCGGTCGCCCACGTGGATCCGACGCTTCTTCTTGAGGGCGATGATGCCGGCGAGCAGGTCGGGCCGCTCGCGCTCGTAGGCCCGCAGGTCGGAGATGTCGTCGAGGGTGAGCTTGGGCATGAGGGTCTCCAGGGGGAGGGGTCAGGCGTCGGGGATCCCGTAGGCCCGGGCCAGGAGCGAAAGCGGGTGCACCGGCTGGGTGCCGGTCTCCTGGACGATGCCGCCGTTGGCGAGGTGGCAGTCGCCCGCCACCACGTCGTTGCCGGCCTTCTCGGTGGCCTTGGTGATCGCCTCGGCCATCTTCCCGGCCACCTTGCGGCTGGTCTCGTAGTGCTCGGCCCGGTAGCCCCAGGTGCCGTCGATGGCGGAGCACTCCGCCACCACCGTGACCTTGGCCCCGGCCAGCTTGAGCAGATCGCGGCTGCGCAGCCCGATGTTCTGGGCCCGCAGGTGGCAGGGCGCGTGGTAGGTGATCTGGTCCTCGATGCCGCCGGGGAACTCGGTGTCGAGCGCGGTGCCCTCGCCCTTGTGGAGGTTCCAGAGGTACTCGGCCGCGTCGTAGGTGTGGTCGGCCACCAGCGTGGCGTCGGGCCCGCCGATGTAGTCGGGGTAGTCGTGCTTGAGGACGTACCCGCACGTGGGCTGGGGGACGACGATGTCGTGGCCGGCCCGCACGGCGTCGGCCAGCACCTTGACGTTCTTGCGGCCCTGCTCGACGAAGGCGTCGACGTCGCCACTGTGCAGCCACGGGGCGCCGCAGCAGCGCTGGCCCTCGGGGAGCGAGCAGCTGACGCCGTTGCGCTCGTAGACCCGCACCAGGTCGCGGCCGATCTCGGGGGCCTGGTACTCCACGATGCAGGTGGGGAACAGCGCCACCTTGCCCTGCTCGGCCGGCACGGTGCGGGGCTCGGGCGCCCCGCGGCGCTTGAACCAGGTGCTGAACCGCTGCCGGGCGTAGGGCGGCAGGACCCGCTCGGCGGCGATGCCCACCACCTTCTCCATCACCTTGCGGGGGAAGCTCCCGGGCGTGCCGATGGCCTTGTTGGCCAGCGGGGCCACCGCCGTGTTGGCCTTGCCGGCGAGGTCGGTGCGGGCCAGGGCCTGGGTGGTGAGCTTCTCGCGGACGGTGCGGTGGCGGGTGCGGTGGAGCACCTGCTCGGCCCGCAGCATGAGACGGGGGAAGTCGATGGCCCACTCGTGCTGGTCGGGTGTGTAGGGGCAGTTGACGTAGCAGAGCTTGCAGTTGAAGCACTCGTCGACGACCTGGTCCTGCTCGGCCGGGGTCATCTTCGCCGCGTCGGCGTCGTGGGCATCGACGAAGGAGAACAGCGTCGGGAACGAGGTGCAGTACTTGAAGCAGAGGCGGCACCCGTGGCAGAGGTCGTAGACCCGGGTGAGCTCCTCGCGGAGATCGGGCTCGTCGAAGTACTGGGGGTGGAACGGGTCGTAGGTGGTGGTCATGCGAGGGTCCTCCGGCGCTCGTAGGCCGTCGAGGGAGCGGGGCTCCCCCGACGGCCTACGGAAGGAGAGATCAGAACGCGTCGAGCGCGGCCTGGAACTTGCCGGCGTGGCTCTTCTCGGCCTTGGCCAGGGTCTCCATCCACTCGGCGATCTCGTCGAAGCCCTCGTCGCGGGCGTCCTTGGCCATACCCGGGTACATGTGGGTGTATTCGTGGGTCTCGCCGGCCACGGCGGCCTTCAGGTTGTCGTCGGTGTCACCGATGGGCAGGTCGGTGGCGGGGTCGCCGGCCTCGGCCAGGTAGGCCAGGTGCCCGTGGGCATGGCCCGTCTCGCCCTCAGCGGTGGAGCGGAACAGCGTGGCCACCTCGGGGTAGCCCTCGACGTCGGCCTTCTGGGCGAACCACAGGTAACGCCGGTTGGCCTGGCTCTCGCCGGCGAAGGCGTCCTTGAGGTTCTGGTGGGTCTTGGTTCCCTTGAGGTCAGGCATGCTGACTCCTTGTGCTCTCGTTGGTTGGTTCGGCGGGGGAAGCTACTCGTCCGGGCCGGGGTGCTGGCACGAGTGGCACAACCCCCGGAAGACGATCTCGGTCGACGACACCCGGAACCCGTGCAGCTCCCCCTTGGTGCTGCGAGGCAGGCGGACGTCGGTGAAGTCGGCGTAGATGTCGCGCACCTTCCCGCACCGATCGCACACCACGTGGTGGTGGGGGTCGGTGTTGGGATCGAAGCGCGCCGCCCCGGTGCCGAGGTCGAGCGCCACCAGCTCCCCCATCGACGCCAGGTCGTTGAGGGTCTGGTACACGGTGCGCAGCGAGATCGACGGCATGCCGACGGCGACGGACTCGTAGACGGCCTCGGCCGAGGGGTGCACCTCGCTGCCGTGCAGGGCCTGGAAGATGGCCACCCGTTGCGGGGTGATCTTCAGGCCCTGTTGGCGGAACAGCTCGGTGAGCTCGGCCGGCGACTTCACGGCGTGGACCCTACCCCCCGCCCGATCAATCTGCAACCGTTGTCAATTGGAAATAGGTGCAAAATCGGCCAAAACCGCAGGTCAGGCTTACCAAACGGTAGAGATGCCGAAGCGGCACCGGCGCCACCCCTCCCCTAGCATGGCCGCCATGCCCGGAGCCTTCGACCGCACCGACGCCCTGCGCCGGCTCGCCGACACCCAGTTCGACGTCCTCGTGATCGGTGGGGGGATCACCGGCGTCGGCGCGGCTCTCGACGCCGCCTCCCGGGGTCTGCGCACCGCCCTGGTCGAGCGCGACGACTTCGCCTCGGGCACGTCGAGCAAGTCGTCCAAGCTCGTGCACGGCGGCCTGCGGTACCTCCAGCAGGGCGAGGTCGGGCTGGTCTACGAGGCCCTGGCCGAGCGCCAGCACCTGCGGGTGAACGCCCCGCACCTGGTGAAGGTGCTCCCGTTCCTCATCCCGATCTTCAGCAAGGACGGCGTGATCCCGCCGAAGCTGGCCCGCATGCTGGGCAGCGCCATGTGGGCCTACGACCTCACCGGCGGCGTCCGCATCGGCAAGCTCCACAAACGCCTCGATGTCGACGCGGCGATGGCCCACATGCCCACGCTGCCCCGCGAGCGCCTGGCCGCGGCCTACCTCTACTACGACGCCCGGGCCGACGACGCCCGCCTCACCCTCACCGTGGCCCGCACCGCGGCGGTCGACCACGGCGCCGTGGTGGCCAACCGCTGCCCGGTCGTGGCCATCACCAAGGACGCCGCCGGGCGGGCCTGCGGCGCCACCGTGCGGGCCGACGGCCGCGAGATCGAGGTGCGGGCCCGCACCGTCGTCAACGCCGCCGGGGTGTGGAGCGACGACGTGCGGGCGCTCGACGAGGGCACCCATCCCGACACCATCCGCC
The DNA here is from genome assembly GCA_029782025.1 of Actinomycetes bacterium. Classification (GTDB taxonomy): domain Bacteria; phylum Actinomycetota; class Acidimicrobiia; order Acidimicrobiales; family Acidimicrobilacustridaceae; genus JAKOVR01. The sequence goes on from JAKOVR010000042.1 coordinate 11,500, forward strand.
CGGCCAAGGGCATCCACATCACCGTGCCGTGGCGCAAGGTCCAGAACGACATCGCGGTGGTCGTGCCCGTCCCGAAGGACAACCGGTCGGTGTTCGTGGTCGGCTGGGGCGACCGCACCTACATCGGCACCACCGACACCGACTACGACGGTCCCGTCGACGACCCCCAGTGCACTCCCGACGACATCGAGTACGTGCTGCGGGCCATCAACTTCGGCTGCACCACCGGCATCACCAAGGACGACATCCTCGGCACCTGGGCCGGGCTCCGCCCGCTGGTGAAGGACGCCACCTCCAATCGCACCGCCGACCTGTCCCGCCGCCACAAGGTGCAGCGCTCCGCCTCGGGGGTCATCACCATCACCGGCGGCAAGCTCACCACCTACCGGCGGATGGCGGCCGACACGATCGACGAGGTGGTCGCCGACCTCGGCCCCGGCCTGCCCGCCCGGGCCAAGCGCAGCCCCACCAAGCACCTCGCCCTGCGCGGCGCCGACGGCTACGACGAGCTCGTCGCCGCCGGGGCGGGGGCCAGCACCACCCTCGGCGCCGACGTCGTCGACCACCTGGCCAACCGCTACGGGGTCGACGCCCGCACCGTGATCGCCATGGCCGACCGCGAACCGGCGCTGGCCGAGCCGCTCGTGCCCGGCCTCCCCTACCTGAAGGCCGAGGCCGTCTACGCCGCCCGCTACGAGATGGCCGTCACCCTCGACGACATCCTGGCCCGGCGCACCCGTGCGCTGCTGCTCGCCCGCGACGCCTCCGCCGCCGTCGCCGCCGACGTCGCCGCCCTGGTCGGTCCCGACCTCGGGTGGGACGCGGCCGAGCAGGAGGCCCAGGTCCAGCACTACCGTCACCTGGTGGAGGCGGAGCGGGCCGCCGGCGGCCTGGCCGAGCTGGCCCTCGACGCCTCGCTCGGCGCCTGAGCCCGATCCCGAACCCCCACGACCGCGGAGCCCGCCCATGAGCGCCGACCACACGCCCACCCCTGTCCCCGAGCCCGGCCCGGGCGCGCCCACGCCGCCCATCCCGATCCAGGGCGACGGGCCGGCCGCGGCCACCGCCCGCCTGGCCAACGCCCGGGTCGAGGTACCCGACGCCGTGCTCGAGCGGCTGCGGGGGGCCTGCGCCGAGGTGAGCGTCGATGCCGCCGATCTGGCCGAGTCGTCGCGCGACTGGTGGCCGCTGGCCATGACCTGGGCCGTGGAGGGCCAGGTGGCGGGCCTGGCGTCGGTGGTGGCCCGACCGGCCTCGAAGTACGAGGTGCCCGAGATCCTGCGCATCTGCAACGAGGCCCGGATCCCGGTCACGGCCGCGGCCGGTCGCAGCGGCGTGTGCGGTTCGTCGGTGCCCCTCTACGGCGGGGTGGTGCTCGACCTCTGCGGACTGGCCGGGATCGTCAACGTCGACGACGACTCGCTGATCCTCGACGTGCTCCCGGGCACCTTCGGCGACGTCCTCGAGCACGAGCTGCGCAACTCCTACAACGTCACCTGCGGCCACTGGCCCCAGTCGATCGCCCTGTCCACGGTGGGTGGGTGGCTGGCCTGCCGCGGCGCCGGGCAGCTCTCCACCAAGTACGGCAAGATCGAGGACCTCGTGGTCGGCCTCGACGTCGCTCTGGCCGACGGCACCGAGATCACCACCGGCGGCCAGGCCCGCCAGGCCGTGGGCCCGGACCTCAACCAGCTCTTCGTGGGGTCCGAAGGCACCCTCGGGATCATCACCGGGGCCCGGCTCCGCCTCTTCCCCGCGCCGGTCCACGAGCTGCGCTCCGCCTTCGGGTTCCACTCCTTCGAGGAGGGCCTCGACGCTTGCCGCCGGGTGATGCGCCGCGGCGCCAATCCGGCGGTGCTGCGCCTCTACGACCCGATCGAGGCCGCCCGCAACTACGGCACGACCGACGTCGCCGTGCTCCTGGTCATGGACGAGGGCGACCCCGGCCTCGTCACCGCCAACATGACCGCCGTCCACGAGGAGTGCCGGGCCGGGCTCCAGCTCGACCCCGAGCTGGTGGAGCGCTGGTTCGGGCACCGCAACGACGTGGCCGCGCTCGAGAAGCTGATCCAGGGCGGCCTCGTGGTCGACACCATGGAGATCACCGGCTCCTGGCGGGCGCTGCCCGGGATCTACCGCGACGCCATCGCGGCCATCGCCGGCGTGGAGGGCACCCTGGCCGTGAGCGCCCACCAGAGCCACAGCTACACCGACGGCGCCTGCCTCTACTTCACCTTCGCCGGGAAGGTCGATGACGACGCCAAGGACGCCTATTACCGCGACGTCTGGGACGCCGGGACCCGCTCGGTGCTGAGCCACGGCGGTGCCCTGTCGCATCATCACGGCATCGGCATCAACCGGGCCCGGTTCGTCCGCCAGGCCATGGGCGCCGGGTTCGACACCCTGGCCGCCATCAAGACCGCCCTCGACCCCAACGGCATCCTCAACCCGGGCAAGCTCGGGCTCCCCTCCCCGTTCGGCGCCAACCCCTTCGCCGAGGACCGCTGGGCATGACCGACCTCGACGGGGGGGCGGTGGCGCGGGGCGCGGTCCCCGGCACGATCCTGGCGTTCGCCTGCATCGTGCTGCGCACCGTGTTCGACGCCGGCGCCCTGGCCGGCCTGTTCTTCCTGCTCGCCCTCGTCGCCTTCGGCGTGGCCGGCGGGTTGGCCGCCGCCGCCTCGACCGACCGGCCGGTGGTGCACGGCGGGTGCGCCGCCCTCGTGGCCTCGGTCGTGGTCGGGCTCGTCGGGGTGCCGATCCGCCTGTCGCGCCACCCCGAAGCCACCGCCGCCGGGCAGCTGCTCGCCCTGCCGCTGTTCTGCCTGATCGCCATGTCCTGCGGCATCGCCGGCGCCTACGCCGCCGGCGCGGTCGCCACCCGATCCGCCGAAAGAGGGGGGAACCCGTCATGAGCATCCTCGTGGTCGACGTCGGCACCTCCGGCCTCCGGGCCGCCGTGGTGCACCCCGACGCCACCGTCACCGCCGAGCACTACCGGGCCTGCCTGCCCGACACCCCGATGCAGGGGCTCGTGGAGTTCGACGCCACCGCCATGGCCGACCTCATCCTGGAGGTGGCCCGGGCGGCCCGGGCCGAGGGTGGCCCGGTCGAGGCCGTGGGCATCGCCAACCAGCGGGCCTCCACCATCGTGTGGGAGCGGGCCACCGGCGTCCCGATCGCTCCCGGCCTCGGGTGGCAGGACCTGCGCACCATCGGCGACTGCTTCGAGGCCCAGGCCCACGGCCTCCGCCTCGCCCCCAACCTGTCGGCCACGAAGGTCAAGCACCTCCTCGACCTCCACGACCCGGACCGGGCCCGCGCCGAGGCCAGCGAGCTGTGCTTCGGCACCGTCGACACCTGGGTGGCCTGGCTGCTGAGCGAGGGCGCCATCCACGTCACGGACGTCACCAACGCCGGCGTCACGGGGCTGATCGACGCCGCCCGCGGCGTGTGGGACGACCACGCCCTCGAGGCGCTGCGCATCCCCAAGGCGATGCTGCCCACGATCGTCGACTCCACCGGCGAGTGCGGGCGGGCCACCGCCATCGAGGGCGCCCCGCCGATCTGCGGCATCGCCGGCGACCAGCAGGCGTCGCTCCTCGGCCAGGGCTGCGTGGCCCCGGGGCCGGCCAAGATCACCTTCGGCACCGGCGGCATGCTCGACCGGGTCACCGGCGACGCCCTGCCCGGCGAGGCCGCCCGCTACGCCGGCGGCACCTTCCCCATCATCTGCCGGAGCGAGGGCGGGAAGCTCACCTTCGGCATCGAGGCCATCATGCTGAGCGCCGGCACCAACGTCGAGTGGCTCCGCGACGACCTCGGCCTGATCTCCTCCTCGGCCGAGAGCCACGAGGTGGCCCAGCAGTGCGAGAGCACCGACGGCGTCGTCTACGTGCCGGCGCTGCTCGGCCTCGGCACCCCCAAGTGGGACTACGGCGCCCGCGGCGCGCTGTTCGGCATCACCCGGGGCACCACCCGTGCCCACGTGGTGCGGGCCGTGCTCGAGGGGATCGCCCAGCGGGGCGCCGACCTGGTCGACGCGGCGGAGGCCGACGGCGGGGCCGGCGGCGACATCCCGGTGCTGCGCATCGACGGCGGCATGAGCCGCAACCCCACCTTCGTGCAGGCGCTGGCCGACGCGACGCAGCGGCCCGTCGAGGTGAGCCCGATCGTGGAGGCCACCACCCTCGGAGCCGCCCTGCTGGCCGGGAAGGCCATCGGCACCTGGGGCAGCTGGGACGACATCGCCGCCACCTGGCGCCCCACCACCACGGTCGAGCCGGGCGAGCCCCTCGACCGGGAGCGCTGGGCCAAAGCCGTCGATCGGGCCGCACAGTGGTACCCCGAGCTCTCCGGCATCGACTTCTGACCGCGGTCGTCCTCGCGGCGGCCGGGTGCAGCAGCAGCGCTCCCCCTGCCGCCGCGCCCGCGACCGTCCCGGCCGCGACCACCCCGCCCCGAGCGCCCGCGGCGGCCACATCGGCGGCGCCGGGGACGGTCCTCTCGCCCCCACCGGGCGGGGTGGCCATCGCCGACTTCGCCTTCACGCCCCCGGAGCTGGCGGTCCGTGTCGGCGCCGCCGTCACGTTCCGCAACGACGACGACTTCGACCATCAGGTCCGCCTCGCCGCCACCGGGGAGACCGGCCCCCGCCTCGGCCCCCACGAGACCTGGTCCTACATTCCCGCCCAGGCCGGCGAGATCGCCTACTACTGCAACATCCACAACTCGATGAAGGGCACGCTGCGGGCGAGCTGACGGCTGCCGCCGGTTGGCCTCGCACCCCTCGCGGCGAGCAGAATCCCACCATGGACCCGAAGCACCTCCAACGCTTGGCGCGCGAGACCGACGAGCAGCACCGGGAGGCGATGCGCACCCTCCACGACGACCTCGCCGAGGTGCACTTCGGCACGTCGTCGCCGGACCTGGTGCAGAGCCGGCGCCGGTTCCTCACCCGGGCCGCCACGTCCACCACCGCCGTCGCGTTCGGGTCGACCGCCCTCACCCTCCCGATCCTGGCCGGCACCGCGGCGGCCCAGGAGACCACGGGCACCGCCACCAAGGGCTCGGCCGCCCCGGGCACCACCGCCGCGGGCCCCACCACGACCGCCGCGCCGGGCACGGCCCTCCCCACCGCCGACGCCCAGCTCGTCCGCTTCGCCGAATCGGTCGAGCGGGCCGCCGTCGCCGCCTACGAGGCCGCGGCCGGCACCCGGCTCTTCACGCCGGCCGAGGAGGAGCTGCTCCGGCTCTTCGCCCGCCATCACGGCGAGCACGCCGAGGCCCACCTCGGCATCCTCAACAACGACAAGGTGGCGGCGAAGACCTACGAGAAGAAGCCGGCCGCCGCCAACGCCCGCCTGCTGAGCGAGGTCCAGCGCAAGCTCCAGGACGCCGTGGCCACCACCGGGGGTGATGCCGCCGTGAAGAAGGCGGTGCTCCGGGTCGCCTACGACCTCGAGGAGGGCGCCGCCGCCACCTACCTGCTGGCTCTCGGCGCGCTCGAGACACAGTCCGTCGCCGGCGCCGCCGCCACGATCCTGCCCGTCGAGGGCCAGCACGCCACCGTGCTCGGCCAGATCCTGGAGCTGTCGGTCTCGGCCTTCCTGCCCTCGTTCCAGTCCGACGCCGCCCAGCTCTCGCCCTCGGCCTACGCCCTCGGCTGACCCACCCCACGGAGATCCTGCAGATGGACATGCCCCAGGACGAGATCCGGCGTCAGCTCCGCGACGCCGACCGGGCGCAGGCCGACGCCCTGCCCCGCTGGAAGCGGGCCCTCGACCGCACGATCGAGGAGCCCCACAGCCCGGCGCTCACCGCCGCAGTGCTCAACGTGCCCACCCGGCGCGGGTTCCTCAAGATCGGTGGCCTGACCATCGCCGGGGCCGCCGTCGTGGCCGCCTGCACGCCGGAGCCGAAGAAGGAGCAGATCACCCAGACCGGGCAGACCCCCACCACCACGGCGGCCCTGCCCTACGAGGAAGCCGGCGACATCGCCACCGACATCACGCTCCTGCGCGTCGCCCAGTCCATCGAGAAGCTGGCCATCGCCGCCTACGACGCCGCCATCGGGGCCAACCTGCTGTCCGGCGCGGCGGCCGATGCGGCCAAGCTGTTCCGTGACCACCACAACGAGCACTTCGGCCTGCTCCGCAGCACCGTCACCGGCATCGGCGGCGAGAGCTACGACCAGGCCAATCCCGCGCTGGTGAAGGCCGTGCTCGAGCCGGCGGCGGCCTCAATCAAGGACGGCAAGGCCACCGCCGCGGCGATCCTCGAGCTGGCGGCCGAGCTGGAGGACACAGCGGCGCAGACCTACACGAACGCGGTGACGCTGCTCACCACGGCCGAGCTGCGGCAGGCGATCATGTCGATCGGCGCGGTCGAGGCGCGGCACGTGGCCGTGCTGCTCGGGGCCAAGAACCCCGACAACCACCTGCTGCAGGTGCCTTTCGCGTTCGAGAAGACGGCGGGAGCGGTGAAGCCCCGCTCCGACGCGGTGAACGCCGTCGGCGCCGGCGGATCGGTGCCCTCCACCACCAAGGCCCCGACCCGCTCGACCACCACGTCGCGGGCGCCCGGCACCACTGCGGCCGCCCCAGCCGGCACCACGCCCGGGTCGGCGCCCGCCACGACCGCGGCCGGCTGAGCGACTAGACATAGGGCCATGATGCGAACTGTGGCTCGTCGGCGATCCCTGGCCCTGCTCACCACCGCGGCCGTCGTGCCCCTTGTGCTCGGCGGGTGCAGCAAGAAGGACGAGCCCGCCGCCACCGGCGGCGGCGGCGGCAACGCCGGCGGGGCGACGTCCACCGCTGCGGTCAACCAGGGCATCACGATCACGATCAACAACTTCGCCTTCGAGCCCCAGGACGCGCAGGCCAAGGTCGGCCAGATCGTCACGTGGAAGAACGAGCAGCTGGCCAACCACACCGTCACCGAGGACGTGCCGGCCGAGCAGCGCAACATGAAGAGCGACAAGATCGGCCAGGGCCAGACCTACCAGATCAGCTTCTCCAAGCCCGGCACCTACAAATACATCTGCTCGGTGCACCCCGACAAGATGAAGGGCACCGTCACCGTCAGCTGATCTGCGCGACACTGGGCGGGCGACGGTGAGCCGGCCAGGTGATCGCGGCGCGGCGTCGGGGTTCGCCTCGGGGACCGCGTCGAGGAAGGTCGGGACTCCGAAGGGCAGGGTGCTGGCGCGAGCCAGGCAGGGCGACCTGATGGAAAGTGCAACAGAGAGCAGACCGCCGATGGCCGTCCGGTTCGCCGGCCGGCACAGGCAAGGGTGAAACGGTGGTGTAAGAGACCACCAGCACCGGGGGCGACCCCGGTGGCTCGGTAAACCCCACCCGGAGCAAGGTCGAACAGGGGGCATGGGCGGCCCGTCCGCCTGCCGGCCCGCCGGCAGGCAACCCCCGGGTAGACCGCACAGATGGATGATCACCCAGGCGCCGGGAGGCGCTGGACAGAATCCCGCCTACAGGCCGACTCACCGTCGCAACACCCTTGAGCTGGGCTTTTACCCTTCATCCACTTCCCCGGTCCGCGTGCGGTCCGCGCGGTTCCGGCGCTCCCCACGGTTGCGCTCTGGGTTCGCGAGTGCCCGCCGCGCCTAGCCATCTACCGTGACCAACTGAACGACCTTGACGCTGGCCCCCGACTGGATCAGGGCTGAACTGGCACTGCAGGACGGCACAAGGCACCCTTGTAGATGCGGCTGTTTGCCTTGTACGCTGCTGGATGTGACCGTGACCAGTTACCGAGTTTCGGACCGGGGACAGATGGCACTGCCGGCCGACGCCCGTCGACGGTGGAACCTGAGCAACGGCGGCGCGGTGGAGGTCGCCGATCTGGGCGATGCCCTGATCATCGTGCCGGCCGGCCGCGGAGGGCTTCGTGCGCTTGTTCGGGCCGCGATCGACGACGCCGGAGGATACGAGGCGCTCGTGGCCGCGGTCGCCGAGCAGGAGCCCGACCTGGCTTGACCACCGTCCTCCTCGACGACCACCTGCTCCTGCGCGTCCTGCTCGGCGACGAGCCGGCCGGTCTTCGTCCGACCGGGGCAACGGTCGCCACGACGGGCCTGTGGTACCACCGACTCTGTCGAGCGCTGGCCAACTCCACGGTCATCGGATCCATGTCGAGGCGCCTCGGTGCCGTCGATGACGCCGTCGCTGCGGATGTGCTGGGGGCGGTGATCGAGCTGCCCGACACCATCGAACTCTTGTCGCTCAGGACACTGGGTTGGCCCATGGGGGAACTCCTCCGCGCAGGAGCTCACCTCAACCTCCTGTCCCTCGAGGCGCTCGCAGCCGCGAGGCACCTCGCCGCCGACGTCTGCCTCGCCGATGTGGACGACAACGAGCCGCTTCGAGCGGTAGCGGCGAAGTTCGGCGTCGCCGTCCGGATCCTCAGCGGCTGATCCCCGGGCGCCCTCATCCACGGCGCCTGACGGGCCAGTCCGCTACTGCGCCCCGGTCGTGGCCGCCACCACCGACACGGCCGGGAGCCGGATAATGCCGTCGCGGTGGAACGGTTCGATGACCTCGTCGATCCGGCGGCGGACCTCCGTCTTCTGGGCGTCGTCGAGCCGGCCGAGGACCATGGCCACTGCCCCGGCGGCGTCGGTGAGGAAGTCCCAGTAGGCGTCCCCGTCGGGGAAGTCCCAGCCGAAGGGGACGTCCTCCAGCTCGGGATCGGCGAACCCGGCGTCGACGACGAATTGGCGGAGCCGGGTCCGGTCGCCGAGGGCCAGGATCCCGGGCGACCCGGGGGCCGGCGGGTCGACCAACCCGGACTGCACCAGCACCTGCATCGGGAGCGCCGCCCACGGGTTCTCCTCGGGACCGGCGAAAACCGAGAGCACGAGGCGGCCGGTCGGCCGCAGGACCCGGCGGGTCTCCACCAAGGCCTGGCGGGGATCGGCCATGAGCATGTAGCCCCACCGGCACAGCACGCCGTCGACGGCGTCGTCGGGCAGGTCGAGCCGCTCGGCGTCGAGCTGGCGGCACTCGACGTTGGACAGGCCGAGATCGTCGGCCCGTCGCCGGGCGGCCAGGACCATCTGCTCGGCGAAGTCGCTCACGATGACCCGGCCCTCGTCGCCGACCGCACCGGACGCGGCGAAGCCGACGAGGCCGGTGCCGGCGGCGAGGTCGAGGATCACCTGGCCGGCGCGGGGCGCCAGCCGCTCGAGCATGGTCACCGTCACCGGTCGGGCCGCCTGCTCGAAGTCGGCGTGACGGGTCTCCCACCCCTCCGCCATGCGATCCCAGATCTGTCGGCTCGCCTGGCGGAAACCGGTGGGATCGTCCATGGCCGGAGAAACTAGCCACCGTCTGGCGTCCGAGGGATGGCACCCTGTCCGGCATGGCCGCCCCCGTCCCGCCCACCCTCCCGGCCGTGTGGACCGAAGCCGACTTCGACGGCATGAGCTGGCACGACGCCACCGTGCACGCCATCGCCGTCGAACCCGCGGCCGAAGACCCGGGGCAACTCCTGCTCGACCTCGACTACCTCGTCGCCTGGGTGCCGCCGACGGGTGACCGCACCGAGTTCGGGTTCTGGATCGCGCCGACGACGCTGGTGTTCGACCAGGCCTGGGATCTCACCGTCGACGTGGCCCTCCACGGGATGGCCCTCGACCTCCAGCTCGACGGCATCAGGCGGGCGGAGGACCAACCGTTCGGGCGGAGCACCTGGACCCTCGAGGGCCACTCCTTCACGCTCACCGTGACCTCCCAGGGGTTCCGCCAGCACCCCCGGTCGGCGCCGATCTGGTCGACGATGCAGCGGCTCGACCTGGCAACGCGGGGCGGGATCAGCCTCGGCCAGCAGGGGTGGACGGCCGCTCCTCGGTGAGGTCAGGACCGCGGGCGCTCGCCGTAGTCGCCGAAGGGCCGGTCCCGCTCCCGCACCGCCTCCCGGAAGCCGACCTCCTGGGCCCGGGTGACGAAGTCGAGGCCCTCCTGGGTGTGGCGGGCCACGCCGTCGAAGATGAAGCCGAGCAGCCGGCTGGTGTCGGGCTGGTACTGGTGCCGGGCCACGTCGTTCAGCATCCACTTCATCATCTGGAGCTGGTTGAGGGGCAGGAGGGCGATGCGCTGGGCCAGGGCCTCGGCCTGCGCCGCCAGCTCGTCGTCGGGCACGCACTCGAGGATCATCCCGATCTCGGCCGCTTCGGTCGCCGTGAGCTCGTCACCCGTGAAGAGGTAGCGCTTGGCCCGCTCCAGGCCGAGCCGGGCCACCCACACCCACGGCGCCTCGGGCACGCCCCACACGCGGGCCGGTGGGTAGCCGAAGCGGGCCGACTCGCCGGCGATGATCAGGTCGGCGTTGAGGATCATGTCCGTGCCGCCGGCCACGCACCAGCCCTGGACCGCGGCCACGGTGGGCTTGGAGATGGTGTGGAGCTTGGCGAAGGTGTTGCCGAACCGGCCGATCATCTGCACGTCGGCCACCGTGTCCCAGACGCGGCCGTGGGAACCGTCGAGGGTGGCCTGACTGGCCGTGGACCAGTCGAGTCCGAAGCCGGCACAGAACGCCCGACCTTCGGCCGTGATCAGCACCACCTTCACCCCGTGGTCACGATCGGCGGCGTCCAGCGCGGCGTCGAGCTCGTCCCGCAGCTGCAGCGTGATCGTGTTCATCTCGTCGGGCCGGCACAGCACGAGCCGGCGCACGGCACCATCGTCTTCGATCCGTATGGCTTCGCCCATGGGCGACAGCATGCCAGGCGTCAGGCGGCGGGGAGCCAGTGGGTGAGGATGATGTCTCTGACCCAGTGGGTGGCGTGGTCGCCTTGGGGGTGGGGTGGCCGGGCGGGCACGGGGGGTGGTTGGGGTGGTGGGGGTGGGTGCCAGCGGCGTCGGTGCCGGCCGGGGGCGTGCGGTGGGGAGGTGGTGACCTCGCCGGTGGCGGGATCGCGGGTGAGGGACCAGCCCTCGACATGGATGCGCCGGTGGTGCTTGGAACAGATCAGGACCAGGTTGTCGAGCCGGGTCTGTCCGCCGTGGGACCAGAACGTGAGGTGGTGGGCCCGGAGCCGGCGGGTGCTCCCGCAATCGCCGAACTGGCAGCACCGGTCCCGCGCCCACAGCGCCCGGAACTGGTTGGGGGTGGCGACCCGCGACGCCTTGGTGAGGAACACCGGGTCGGCCCGGTGGGTGGTGAGCAGGTACCGGATG
>JAKOVR010000061.1 GCA_029782025.1 Actinomycetes bacterium
CGGAGGAGGTGGTGGCGGCGGACCCGGCGGCGGGCCGGGCAGCGGACCGGGGGCGGCCGGCGGGGCGCCGGGGGTAGGGGGCAGGAAGTCGATCCGGACCGTGCCGTCATCGACGTCGAGCTCACCGGACTCCATGCGCCGGATCAGCTCCTCGGCCCGCGACCCGGGCGCGGCGGCCGGCGCCGGGCCGGCCGGCGGGGGCGGGATGGGCGGCAGGTCGTTGGGTGTGACGACCCCGCGCGGCACACCGGCGGGCGTGGGGGCCGGGCCGGCGGGCGGAGGCGGCGGGGTCGGGGGGATCACGCTCGTCGCTCCCGACAACGGCGCCGACGGCGCCGGGGGCGGGGACGACGCCGACGGGACCGGCGGTGGGGGCGGGCCGGCGGGCACGGGCGCCGGCGGCGCGGCCACCACGTCGTTGAGGCCGGTCCCCACGCGGGCGTGGGTCGAGGTGGCCCGGACCACCTGGTTGGCGGTCGGGGTCGGCCGGGTCACGATGGTCGAGCGCTCGGTGACCGCCACGATGTCGGCGGCACCGTGGACCTCCACCCCGCTGCCCCGCAACCACCCGGGGCCGAGCGCGCCGGTGGCGGCTTCGGCCAGGGCGTAGGCGAACTCGTGGGCCGAGCGGTAGCGGGCGCCGGGCTCCCGCTCGATCGCCTTCATGGTGGCCTGCACCACCGGCGGGGGCAGGTCGGGCCGCACCCGGTCGATCGGCACCGGCGCGGACTTGAGCTTGGCCGTGAGCTGCTGGAGCGGCTCCTCCGAGTCGGGGAAGGGCAGCTGACCGCAGAGGAGCTCGTAGAGCATCACCCCGCAGGCGTAGATGTCGACCGCCGGGGTCAGATCGCCCCCGAGGGCCTGCTCCGGGGCCATGTAGGCCGGAGTGCCGACGACCTGTCCGGCCACGGTGAGCGCGATGGAGGCGTGGTCGAGGACCTTGGCGATGCCGAAGTCGCTCAGCTTGAGCACCCCGGACTGGGCGAAGAGGAAGTTCTCCGGCTTCACGTCGCGGTGGATGATCCCGTGGCCGTGGGCGTGCTCGAGGGCCGAGCAGGCCACGAGGAGGGACGCGCAGGCCTCGGGGAGCTGGATGCCCCGGTTGACGAACTCGTCCCACAGGGTGCCGGGGCGCATCCGTTCCATCACGATCAGACACAGGCCGTCGTGGTCGACGAAGTCGTAGATCGGCACGATGTGGGGGTGGTCGAGCTTGGCCACCGTGCGGGCCTCTTCCAGGAACCGCTGCCGCACCGACGGATCGGCGGCGAAGGCCCGGGGCAGCTGCTTCACCGCCACCTGGCGACCGAGCTGCTTGTGGGTCGCCGCCAGCACCACGCCCCAGCCGCCACGCCCGAGCTCCTCACCGATGTCATAGCTCGGGAGTGCTGCGGCCAGGAGGGCGCGGTCGTAGAGCACGGCAGGATGCTACAAGCCGCCGGCGACCGCGCCCGGGGCAGCTCGCGGCGGCGCAGCCGGAGCGGACCCCCGGGGACCTCTATGCTCTGGCCCACATGGCGTACAACGTCCGCATCGAGGAGCCCGGTGACGAACCGCGGACCGTCACGATCGGCCCCTCGGCAGAGATCGGTCGGCACGGCGACGACATCCGTCTCGTCGACCCGACCGTGAGCCGCAAGCACGTGCGGCTCGAGGTGCGCGCCGACGGCATCGCCGTCACCGACCTCAACAGCACCTACGGCACCTACGTCCGCGGCCACAAGGTCACCACCCCGGTCCTCCTCCAGGACGGGGAGCGGATCATCGTCGGCGAGACCACCGTCACCCTGCTCGGCGCCGCCGACGCCACCGGCGCCGATCGCCCGTCGTTCGGCTCCGGGCCGGCGCCGATGCCCTCCTACGGGGTGCCCGTGCCCCCGAGCGCGGCCCTCGTCACCGGTCAGTACCAGGCCCAGTCGCTGCAGCTGGGCGGCGACGGCGGCGCGGCCGCGCCGGGCGGGTCGCCGGCCACGCCCTCGCCGCCCATCGGGGCCGACCCCACCGCGCCCACGCTGCCGGCCGGCGGCCGTCCCACCTCCGACGGCCTGGCTTCGCTCGACGCCGACGGGGCCGCGATCATCCGCTACCGCCCGGGGAGCGCCGGGGAGCGGGTGGCCAAGGCCGTCGCCGCCCGGGTGAAGAAGGCCCGCCGCCGCCTGGAGGGCTTCGGCTCCGAAGGCTGGGGCACCGTCCCCACCATCTGCCTCGTCGACCCGTTCCCCGATCCCGAGACCGGCGCCCTGATCACCGACGGCACCGTCGTCGACGGCGAGCGCAACGAGATCTGGATGGTGGTCACCCCGGAGGCCCCGCCCGAGCCGCCGGAGCGGGCGCTGGCCATGCTGTTCGGCGCCGCCCTCCCCGGGGCGGCCGAGCTCGACGTGCTGCTCGAGGGCTACGGCCTGTGGCTGGCCCGCACCCCCCGCCCCGACGAGCAGCTCGCCGGCATGCAGATCGTCCCGCCCCAGATGGCCGAGGGTGAGTCCCGGTCGCTACTGGCGCTGTCGTTCGTGTACTTCCTCCTCGACCGTGAGCGGGAGGACGCCCTGCGCCGGGTGCTCGGCACGGCCCAGCCCGGCCGGGTCGACGACGCCTTCCAGGAGCACTACGGCCTGTCGGTCACGTCGCTCCTCCAGCTGTGGATGGACAAGGTCTCGGGCAGCGGCCCCCCGGTGAAGACCGGCCAGTTCCTCCGGCTCGCCGTCCGCTACATCCGGCCCTACAAGCTGAAGATGGGCGAAGTCTTCGTCTACATGCTCTTCGCCCTGGCCTTCACCACGGTGTTCCCGTTCGTCACCAAGATGCTGTTCGACGACGCCCTCTCGCCGAACCGCCTGTCGAGCGGCACCGCCGAGTTCGGCGAGGCGGCCCGGCTGCTGGCCGCGCTCGGCATCGCCTTCCTGATCTCGCTGGGAGCCGGCCTCCGTCAGGCCTACGTGTCGGCGTGGATCTCCGGCGCCGTGGTCCGCGACATCCGCTCCCACATGTTCGAGAAGCTCCAGTCGTTGAGCACCGGCTGGTACCACCGGCGCCAGCAGGGCGACGTGCTCACGCGGCTGTTCAACGACGTCATCGTGCTCGAGCAGGGCCTCAGCGCCACCCTGCGCGACGGCTTCTTCCAGGCGCTGTCGCTCGTGGTGTCGGCCATCGTGATGATGACCCTCGACCCGTACCTCGGGGTCATCGTCCTCATCGGCGCCCCGCTGGTGGGCATCGTCTACAAGTCGATGGCCAACGGCGCCCAGGAACGGGGCATGGCCGTCCAGCAGGACACCGGGTCGCTCACCAGCATCGCCGGCGAGAACTACAACGCCGAGCCGGTGGTCAAGCTGTTCGGGCTGCAGCAGCGGGAGATCGGCCGGTTCCAGCAGATGTCCGAGCGGCTGTTCCGCAGCGAGCGCCGCCTCAACCTGTTCGGCGGCCTCTTCGGCCTGTCGGTCAACACCATCGTCACGATCCTGCGCCTGGCCGTCCTGGCCCTCGGCGTGTGGCGCATCCTGCAGGGCAACCTCACGGTGGGCGGCCTCATCGCCTTCCTCGGCGTGATGGGCGAGGTGCTGGCGCCGGTCACCATGCTCACGAGCGTGGGCCAGCAGGTGCAGCAATCGACCGGCGCCCTGTTCCGCATCGAGGAGATCCTCCAGGCCGATCCCGAGCTGGTCGAGCCGCCCGACGCGGTCACCATCGGTCCGCTCAGCCAGGCGATCACCCTCGAGGGGGTCGACTTCTCCTACTCCTCGGAGCGCCAGATCCTCACGGGGGTCGACGCCACGATCCTCGCCGGCCAACGCACGGCGTTCGTGGGCGCGTCCGGCTCGGGCAAGAGCACCATCTTCCAGCTGCTGATGCGGCTCTACGACCCCGACGAGGGCACGGTGCGCTTCGACGGCGTCGACGCCCGGCAGGCCACCGTCGCCTCCCTCCGCGGCCAGCTCGGGGTGGTGTTCCAGGACAACTTCCTCTTCGACACCACCCTGCGGGAGAACATCGCCCTCGGCAAGCCCGGGGCCAGCGACGACGAGATCGTCGCCGCGGCGAGGGCGGCGGAGGTCCACGACTTCATCGAGCAGTTGCCCCGCGGCTACGACACCACGGTGGGCGAGCGCGGCGGCATGCTCTCGGGCGGCCAGCGTCAGCGGGTGGCCATCGCCCGGGCCCTCATCCGCAACCCCCGGATCCTGCTGCTCGACGAGGCCACCTCGGCCCTCGACCCGAAGACCGAACGGGCCATCAGCGGCACGCTGGCCCGGGTGGCCCAGGGCCGCACCACGGTCGCCATCACCCACCGCCTCACGTCGATCACGGGCTACGACATGATCTTCGTGATCGACGGGGGCCGGATCGCCGAGCGGGGCAACCATCACGACCTCGTGGCCGCCGGTGGCATCTACGCCCGGCTGTGGGCCGAGCAGACCGGCCAGGCCGTGCCCCAGGCCCAGCCCACCTTCGACGCCGTCGACGCCCTGTCCCGCATCCCCCTGTTCCACGCCCTCCCCCTCGAGCGGTTGGCCCCGATCGCCGAACGCCTCACCGCCCAGGAGCTGGCGCCGGGGGCCACCATCCCCGACAGCGAAGGGGGCATCGCCCTCATCGCCAAGGGCCGGGCCCGCATGCTCTCCCCCGACCGGGCCGCCGGGTGGGCCATCGTGGCCGAGCTCGGCCCGGGCGACGCCTTCGGGCTGTCCGCGCTCCTCAACGGCGCCACCGGGCAGTGCCTGCAGGCCATCGAGCCCACCACCGTGCTGGTGCTGTCGGCCGACACCCTCACCGGAGTCGCCGCCAACGAGCCCACCGTGGCGATCGCCCTCGAGGGCAACCGGCCGTCGGTGGCGGCGCCCCAGGGCGGCCACCGGCTCACGCGGGTCACACAGGCCCTCACCCGCGACGAGCTCGTCGCCGCGCTGGCGTCCGAGCCCGCCTTCGCCGCCAGCCTGGCCCCGGCCGGGGTCCCCGGCGGCGCCGCGCTGCCCACCCCGAGCGCCGTCCGGCCGGCCGGCATGGTCGGCGGGCCGGGCCAGCCGTCCGGGCGTGCCACCATCTCGATGCCCGTCCCGCCCCCGAGCGAGCCGGGCCAGTTCTGAGTCCCGAGGAGAGCGCGCCGATGCCCGATCCCACCTACGCGCAGAGTCGCCCGACGCTGCAGGCGGTGTGCCACACCACCCGCGAGTTCACCACGGCCTCCACCGCCTGGTTGATGGAGGCGGACGGCGACGACCTCGTCGTCGTGGCCGCGTCGTGCACCGATCCCGCCTTCGCCGCCTCGCTGCTCGGCCGCCGCTTCCCCCGCACCGACGGCACGGCGGCGATGGTGCTGCAGTCGGGCCAGCCCGTCGCCCTGCAGCCCGGGTCGGCGTCGGTGGCCAGCGACGCCATCGCCACCGCCGTGCTCGGGCGCCAGCCCGCCAGCATCGTCTGCGTGCCCTGTGCCGACGACGAGCGGGTGCTGGGCGTGCTCCAGCTCGTGGACCGCGCCGACGGCGGCCCGTTCGGGTTCGACGACCTCGAGCTGCTGTCCATGCTCGGCGCCGTCGCGGGGGCGTCGCTGCTCGAATCGGGCGGGGGCCTGCTCGACGTCCCGCCGCCCGACGTCATCGGCCGCGAGCTCAGCCGCCTCGCCGACGCCGATCCCAACCGGTACGCCGCGCTGGCGCGGGTGATCGAGGTCATGCTCGGCCAGTGACCGACCCTTCCGACACCGCCGACACCACCGGCTCCGCCAGCCAGGAGCCCCGCCCCGCGTGGTCGCGGGAGTCCCTCGTGCTGCGCCTCGAGAAGGTCGAGACGATCGAGGAGCTCTCGCGCGACTGGGCGTGGGGTGGCGCCACCGGCGAGGGCGTGCGGGTGGCCATCGTCGACAGCGGCGTCGACCACACCCACCCGGCCCTGGAAGGGTGCGTCGACGTCGACAAGGGGGTCGTGGTCGAGCTCGACGACGAGGGCCAGGCCCACGTCGTCACCAAGGAGCACGACGACAGCTTCGGTCACGGCACGGCGTGCGCCGGCATCATCCACTCCTTCGCCCCGGCCGCCCGCATCACCAGCGTGAAGGTGCTCGGCGCCGCGCTCACGTCCACCTCCGACATCTTCGTGGCCGGCCTGCGCTGGGCCGTCGAGCAGGGCTACGACGTGATCAACCTCTCGCTGGGCAGCCGGAAGCGGGACTGGGCGCTGGCCTTCCACGAGGTGTGCGACGAGGCCTACTTCAAGGGGTCCTTCCTCGTGACCGCGGCCAACAACATCAACCGCGTCACCTACCCGTCGCTGTTCGCCAGCGTCACCAGCGTCGCCTCCCACACCGGCGCCGACCCGTGGCGCTTCCACTACAACCCGGATCCGCCCACCGAGTTCCTGGCCCGGGGCATCAACGTCGAGGTGCCCTGGCTCGACCACGGGCTGCTCACCACGACGGGCAACAGCTTCGCCGCTCCCCACATCTCCGGCCTGGCCGCCCTGATCCGGAGCAAGCACCGGGACCTCCAGCCGTTCCAGCTCAAGACCGTCCTGTGGGCGACGGCCAACAACGTGCAGGAAGCCCAGCAGCGCGGCGGCCCGGTGACCAACCCCGAAGCGGCGGGCCGCTTCACCCAGTCGATCAAGCTCACCGGCGCCCTGAACCTGAGCCCCCGCTCGACGATGTCGCTCCGCTCCATCCAGCAGCAGCTCGCCGCCGACGCCGACCAGCCCCCCTCGCCCTGATGTCCTTTGGGTGCGTAAGGGCGCGCATAGCGCACCCTTACGCACCCAAAGGGATCGACAGTCAGAGCACGACGTTGCCGTACATCTCGCCGAGGGGATCGGCGATGAGCTCGAGCCGGGCGCCGTCGGGGTCGCGGAAGTAGATCGACGTGCCGCTCACGTGGGCGACCTCCACACCGGCGGCCTCGAGCTTCGCCTTGAGGTGGGCCCAGCGGTCGGGCTCGACGGAGATGGCGAGATGGTGGAGCCCACCGAACACCTCGGCGTAGGGGCCGATGTCGACCCCGGGGAGGTCGAAGAACGCGATGGCGTTGCCGTGGCCCAGATCGAAGAAGAAGTGGGTCGAGCCGTGGTAGTCGCGGTTCTCGAACATGTCGGTGAGGGGGAACTCGAGCAGGTCCTGGTAGAAGCGGACGGTGCGCTCGACGTCCTCCACCACGAGGGCCACGTGGTGCACGCCCCGGGCGCTGCTGGCGGGACGGTCCACCTTCGGGCGCAGGTGGGCGGCCCGGATCTCGTCGCGGCGGCGGGTGAGGCGGTCGCGTTCTTCGCCCTGCGGCTCGGCCATGGCGTGAGGTCCTCTCGTGTCGAACGGTGCGGTGATGGTCAGCGGGTGGCCCAGATGAGCAGTTCGGCCCCGGTCGGCCCGGCGGCGAGCGGATGGGCCCCGGCGGCGGTGAACCGCACGGCGTCGCCCTCGGCCAACGTCGGGCCGTCGCCGAGCGTCACCGAGCCGGCGGCCACGAAGAGGTGCACGAAGGGTTCGTCGGGCACCGCGACGGCGGCGCCCGGTTCGAGCCGGGCGCCCCACAGCACGGCGTCACGCTGGTGGATGGCGATGGCCCCGTCGTGCCCCTGGCCCGACGCGATCGGCACGAGCCCTCCGGCGTCCAACGCGTCGGTGAGGTCGCGCTGCTCGTAGGACGGATCGATCCCGGCCGTGTCGGGGAGCACCCACATCTGGACGAAGTGCACGTCCTCGACCGGCGACGGGTTCATCTCCGAGTGCCGGATCCCCCGACCCGCGCTCATGCGTTGAGCCAGGCCGGGGTACAGGATCCCGTGGTTGCCCTCGGAGTCGCGATGCTCGAGCGTGCCCGAGAGCACCCACGTGACGATCTCCATGTCGCGATGGGCGTGCGTGCCGAACCCGGTGCCGGCCCGCACCCGGTCGTCGTTGGACACCAGCAGCAGCCCGTGGCCCTGGTTGGCCGGGTCGTAGTGACCCCCGAAGCTGAAGCAGTGCCACGAGTCGAGCCACCCGATCTCGGTGTGGAACCGGCCGGCCGCGGGCCGGACGTCGACCTGGGGAACGAGGGGGGTCAGATCCGGGGCGGCCATGGGCCCACGCTACCGGTCCTGGTTCGGCACCGGTCAGGAGCGCGGGTGGGCGGCCAGGAACGACCAGATCACGGCGCTGCTGTCGAGATCGCGGTAGGGCGTGCCCACCAGCAGCTCCGCCGCCCGGCTCGCGGGTTCGTGGCCCATCCAGGCGTGGCCGGCGCCGCGGACCTTCACGAGCTCGACATCCACCCCCGCCGGGCAACCGGGGTAGCGGTAGGTCGTCAGGTCGCCCGCAGTGGTCGCCGACGGTGGCCCGCCACAGCCGTCCCCCGCCGCCAGCATGGCGGTCGAATCGAGGGCGGCGCGGGCCGGCGAGGCTTGGATGCTCTTCTCGCCCCGCCCGCCGTCGAAGGGGGCGTTCTGGTCGGCGTCGCCGTGGATGTGCAGCGCCGCCACCGGCCGGCTCGGACGGCACGAGTCGATCGCCACCCACCCGGCCTGGAGGCCGATGGCGGCGATCCGGTCGGCCAGCTCGCAGGCGAGGCGGTAGCTCATGATCCCGCCGTTGGAGTGGCCGGCGGCGAACACGCGGGCCGGGTCGATCGCGTAGTCCTGCCCGAGCCGGGAGAGGAGCTGGCGGACGAAGGCCACGTCGTCCACCCCCTGAGCGACGGCGGCACCGCAGCAGTCGCCGCCGTTCCACACCCGCCCGTTGGGCATCAGGCGGGAACCGACGGAGACGCCGTCGGGGTAGACGACGATGAAGCGGTTGGCCTCGGCCAGACCGTCGAACCCGCTGTTCTGCTCGTACTGGGTGCCCCAGCCCGTGCCCCCGTGGAAGGCCAGGAGCAGCGGGACCGGCACCCCCGACGGCAGCCCGCTGGGGAGGTACACGTGGTAGGTGCGGTCCCGCCCGTCGTCGGTGCGCAGCGTGCCGTCCACCTTGCGGCCCCGCGGTTCCACCGCCGGTGCGACCGCGACGGTCGGCGGCACCGGTGCCGCCGTGGTGCCCGAGCCCGCCGACCCTGCGGTCACCCCGGTCCCAAGCGACCCCGAGGTCACCCCGGGCCCGACCGACCCCGCCGATCGCGGCGGTGCCGTGACGACGCTGCTCGCGTCGATGGGCTCGCTCCGGCGGCAGGCGCCGCCGACGGTCATCACGGCCAACGCGGCGAGCACGGCGACGGCCGCTCGCACCGGTCGGCGGGGCGACGGCGGGCCGACGGCGATGTCCATGGCTCCCTGTCGGGACGAGCGACCGGATCGGTTCACGTCGCGCCGGGGAACCACGGCGGGCCGACCGTCAGTGCCCCGAGCCCTCGGTGGGGATCTCGAAGCCGTCGTCGCTCGACGCCGGCAGGCCCTTGGCGTCGGCGTCGCGGGCGAACAGCTCGGCCGGGAGCCGGATGCCGAAGTCCTCGAGGCGATCGGCGAACTTGGGTCGCACGCCGGTGGGCCGCAGCCGCCCGAGGGACTTGCCGGCGTCGGAGTACCCGGCGCTGTAGTCGTAGAGGAAGATGTCCTGGAGCGCGATGGCATCGCCCTCCATGCCCTGCACCTCGGTGATGTGGGTGATCTTGCGGGAGCCGTCGCGTAGCCGGCTCATGGTGATCACCAGGTCGATGGCCGAGGAGATCTGCTCGCGGATGGCCTTCACCGGCAGGTCGAACCCGGCCATCAGCACCAGCGTCTCCAGACGGGAGAGGGCGTCGCGAGGGTTGTTGGCGTGGAGGGTGGTGACCGACCCGTCGTGGCCCGTGTTCATGGCCTGGAGCATGTCGAGCGCCTCGCCGCCACGGACCTCGCCCACCACGATGCGATCGGGGCGCATGCGGAGGGTGTTCTTCACCAGGTCGCGGATGGTGATCTCGCCCCGGCCGTCGGGGTTCGGGGGACGGGCCTCCATGGCCAGCACGTGGTCCTGTTCGAGCACGAGCTCCTTGGCGTCCTCCACCGTGATGATGCGTTCGTTCTTGGGGATGAACGACGACAGCACGTTGAGCGTGGTGGTCTTGCCGCTGCCGGAGCCGCCGTTCACCACGATGTTGAGACGACCGACGATGCAGGCTTGGAGGAAGCGGGCGGTGCGGGCGTCGAGGGTGCCGTACCGGATGAGGTCGTCGATCTTGGGGCGATCGGTGCCGAACTTGCGAATGGTGAGGAACGGGCCGCCGTAGGCAATCGGGTGCACCACCGCGTTGACACGGGACCCGTCGGGAAGGCGGGCATCGACCATCGGGCTGGCTTCGTCGATGCGCCGGCCGACCTCGCTCACGATCTTGTCGATCACCCGCTTGACGTGCTGCTCGTCCACGAACACGACGTCGGACTTCACCAGTCGGCCGCTGTGCCCTTCGATGTAGACGCTCTTCGGGCCGTTGACCATGATGTCGCTGACGTCGGGATCGCGGAGCAGCGGGTCGAGCGGGCCGTACCCGACGATGTCGTCGGTGATCTCCATGACCAGCCGGGCGCGGTCGGCCTGCGAGAGCGGCGCCCGCTCCTTCGACAGGGCGACCTGCAGCTTCTCGGTGACGCGCTTCTTCAGCTCCTCGACCGGCAGCTTCTTCTCGTAGAGCAGCGGCCCGAGGTCGTCGATGAGAGAGGCGTGGAGACGGCCACGGAGGTCCTCGAGGATCGGGTCGAGCCGACCCTTGCCTGGTTCCGGAACTGCCTTCGCGTCGTAGAGCCGCTTGTAGAGCGACACCGCTGCTCCTCGCTGCCGATGGTCCCCCGCACTGCCCGGGACGACACGTTAGACCGAGATCCGATCGATGTGCCGCTGCCCGGCCCTTCGGCCGAGATCCTACTCCCCCCTGGCGCCCGGGCGGCCCCCGCGGGCCGCTCGGCACGGCCTTCCGGCCAGACCCGGCGAGGCCGGCGTGCCACACTGCCGGCATGTCCGTGCCCGCCCGGGACCGCTCCGGCCGCCTGCTCGGCGCCGCCCTCTACGGGGGCACGGCGGCGGCCGCGTTCGCCGCTCCGCCGCTGGCCCGGCGGCTGCGACGGCGCCGCGGCCGTCTGGCGCCCGTGGCGGACCTTGCCGTCCAGGCCGCCGTGGTCGGCGGCGGCTGGGCGGCGATCGCGTTGTGCGAGCGGCGCCGGCCCTTCCGCGCCGCGTGGAACCGGGCCAACGACGACGTCGCCGCCGACCTGACCTCGCTCGTCGTGGTCGGCGGTGCCGCCCAGGTCGCCGTCGGAGCCGCCGTGGCCACGGCCCACCGCACCTTCGGGTCGCCCTCCGGGCCCCGCCGGGCCGGCCGGCTGCCGGCCCCGGTGGCCCTCGCCGTGTCGCTGACCGCCTACGACCTGGCCCACACCACCTTCCACCGGATCCTCCACGAGCGGGCGGGATGGCGGTTCCACGCCGTCCACCACGCCCCCGAGCGCCTCTACTGGCTCAATGCCACCCGGTTCCACCTCGTGGAGATGGTCCTCGACGGCGTCCTCGAGCAGACCGTGCTGGGCCTCCTCGGTATCGACGGCGACGCCGCCGTGCGCCACCGGGTGTTCCGTGGCCTCTTCGGCCAGATCCAGCACGGCAACGTCGCCATCGACAGCGGCGCCCTCAACGCCGTCCTGTCCACCCCCGAGCGCCACCGGTGGCACCACTCGACGTCGGTGCAGGAGGGCAACAGCAACTACGGCGCCGTGGTGTGCCTGTGGGACCGGGCCTTCGGCTCGGGCTTCCTCCCCGAGCACCCGTTCGATGGCACCGTCGGGCTCGGCGTCGCCGGCGACTGATCCGACCTGGCGCCCTGCCCGTCAGGGGCGGGGCTCGCAGATCACCACCGGGATGTCGCGGTCGGTGTTGCGCTGGTACCCCTCGTACCCCTTGTAGGCCCGCACGATGGTCGGCCAGAGGGCCGCCTTCTCCTCTGGTGAAGCGGTGCGGGCCGAGTAGGGGCGGGTCTCGGTCCCGACGGTGAGCTCCACCTCGGGGTTGGCGGCGAGGTTCTTGTACCAGTCGGGATGGTCGGTGGATCCACCCTTGGAGGCCACGAGCACGACACGGTCGGGTTCGTAGATCGGAGCCGTGAGCATGGTCGATCGCCGTTGCCCCGACTTCCGACCGATGGTGTGCAGCTCGAGGGGCTGCATCCCCAACAACCGGCGGGGAAAGCGACCCCCCGAGACGGCGAGCAGGAGTCGATGCCCGTTCTCGAGCATCCAGGCCCCGGCGCCGAGGACCTTGTCCGGTGTTCTCATGGGTTGCCGTCTTTCGTTCGTGCCTCAGACCGGCGGGCCGGACGAAGGAGGCGGTGGCGGGGAGGATGGCGTGGGCCGACGGCGGCGCCCCGCCACGACGACGATGAGCACGGCCAGCGGGGCGATCATGATCGCGATCATCGCGAGGATGATGATGAGCTCACCGGAGCCGATGTTCATCGTCCGATGCTAACGGCGGGTCACGCCACCACGCCCTTGATCTTCAGGTCGATGATGGCGTCCATGTCGAGACCGACCTGCCCGAGGATCTCCTCGCAGTGCTCGTTGAACTCGGGCGACCGGTTCGTGGGCGCGGGCTCGTCGTCGTACTGCACGGGCGACGCGACCAAGGTGAACGGCGTCCCGTCGGCCGTGGCCGTCTCCTGCAGGTACCCGTTGGCCACGACCTGGGGGTCCGTCGCCAGCTCGGCGGTGTTCTGCACCGGCGCCCACTGGCCCTTCATCCCCTCGAAGGTGGCCTTCCACTCCGCCTGGGTCCGCGAGGCGATGATGTCGGCCACGAGCAACGCCCCCTCGTTGGCGTTGGCCATGAAGGCCTCCTGCGTGCTGAACCGCTCGTCGGTGACGAGCTCCGGGCGGCCGACCCGCTCGCAGAACTCCGGCCAGTAGTGCAGGCCCTGCAGCATCGAGAAGGCGATGTACCGGTCGTCGGATGTCCGGTACATGCCGATGAGCGGGTTGAAGCCCGACCCCACGTGGGTGGACGGGCCGGCCATCCACGGGCCGCCCAACTGCTGGGTGAGGGCGATGGCCGCGCTCATCGACCACATGCCGGTCCCCAGCAGGGACACGTCGACCACCGACGGTTCGCCCGTGCGCTCCCGGCGCAGCAGCGCGGCGGCGATGCCGCCGGCGATGGTCATCGCCCCGATCGAGTCACCGAAGGCGGGCGACGGCTGCACCACCCGGCCGGCCACGTCCGACGGGGTGGAGCTCTCGGCACACCCGGCCCGGGCCCAGAAGGCCAGGAAGTCGTACCCGCCGGCGTCGGCGTCGGGTCCCCGGTTGCCGTAGCCCGACCCCCGCACGTAGATGATGTCGGGGTTGTGCCGGCGGATGTCGTCGACCTCGATCCGCAGCCGCTCCCGGACACCGGGCATCTTGTTGGTCAGGAACACGTCGCACGTGGCGGCCAGCTTGTAGACGATCTCCACGCCCTCGTCGGTGGCCAGGTCGAGACCGATGCTCTTCTTGCCCCGGTTGGAGTGCTCCATGATCACCTGCACGCCGCCCATGAAGGCCGACAGCCCGGTGCTCATCAGCCCCCGCATGGCGTCGCCCCGGGTGACGTGTTCGATCTTGATCACCTCGGCCCCCCAGTCGGCCAGGATCGCCGACGCCGCCGGCACGAAGGTGTGCTCCGCCACCTCCAGCACCCGGATGCCTTCCATCACCTTGCTCATTGGTCCCCCGATGTGGTCGAGCGCCGTGCGCTCCGCAGTCGCCGCATCGTAGGGCGGCCGGCCGTCGCCCACCGCGCCCTCCCCCGTGGGTGCGAATTGTTCGCGAACGCGAACAATTCGCACCCACGGGCATTTGATCCGATCTTTCTACGGCTCTCTGTTCGTCTCCGTATTCCTGTCACAGGGGGTTCGTATCCTGTCGGGTATGGACGATCTGGTGGATCTGCTCGAGCGGTGCCGCAAGGCCGCCGCAGCCGATCCCGCCCTGTGCACCGACACCCAACTCCAGACCGGGGTCCTCGCCCTCGAAGCCGCCCAGACCGCGCTCGCCGCCGCCGAAGCCGCGCTGCTGGCCGAGCTCGACGCCCGGGGCACCACCGAGATCGAACACGCTCTGGCCACCGGCACCTGGCTGGCGAGGGAAGCCCACCTGCCGCCGAAGGTGGCCCGGGGCAAGGTCCGCACCGCGGTCAAGCTCCGCCGCTGCCTCCCCGGCGTGGCCGACGCCATGATCGACGGCCGCATCAACGACCACCACGCTGCGGTCCTGGCCATCGCCGCCAACCCGAGGATCGCCGAAGCGTTCGCTTCGATCGTCCCCCAGCTGGTCGACGCCGCGGAAGGCACCGTGTTCGACGTGTGGCGCCGCGACGTCCACGGCGCCGCCGACCTGTTGGACCAAGACGGCGGGCACGACCCCGCCCGCGACTCCGACCGCAACCGGCTCACCGTCGATCCGTTGCTCGACGGGGTCGTCCAGATCCACGGCACCCTCACCGGCGACCACGCCATCGCCTTCTCCACCCTGGTCAACAAACGCGCCGACGCCCTCTTCCACCTGCATGCCCGCGACAACGTCGAGTTCCCCGACCTCCCCATCCCCAGCCGCGCGGTGATCATGGCCGACGCGCTCGTCGACCTGGTCCGCCACGGCGCCGCTCACACCCCCGGCGACGGCCACCACAACGAACAACCCCGCAGCGAAGCCATCCTCCTCATCAACGACACCGACCTCTCGGTCCTCACCCTCGACCGCGCCCTCGTCGACCAGCGCACCGCATCACTCCTGGTCTGCGACGCCGGGTGGGCCAAGATGACCCTCGACACCAACGGCGTTCCCCTCGCCCTCGGCCGCACCCAGCGCTACGCCACCGCCGCGCTCCGCCTCGCCCTCGCCGTACGCGACGGCGGCTGCATCTTCCCCGGCTGCACCGCCCCACCCACCTGGTGCGATGCGCATCACATCGAACACTGGGAACACGGCGGCAAGACCGACCAGGACAACATGGCCCTGCTCTGCCGGCACCACCACCGACGCGTCGCCCACGCCCCGGGCTGGACCATGACCCCCACCGGAAACGGCCGGTTCCTGTTCACCAGCCCCACCGGCATCCAACGCCACTCCCAACACCACGGCACCCACCCACCCCCTGACACCCGAGCCGGCCCCGCCCCACCCTGATCCTTGAACTTCCAACGGACTGTGCCCCATCGCTGCGTCTGACGTCGACGCAGGTCGACTTCGGTCGAGACGAACGGGGTCCCTTCAGAACCGATCGATGTTCTCGTTCCAGCGTCGCCAGCATCCCACTTCGCCGGGTCCATCGGCCCGCATGCCCGGGCTCTTCGGCGATCGGGGCGGTGTTAGGGGACACCCGTGGATTGTCAGGAGCGAGGTGGTGGAGGCTCGATCCGCTCGATCGTCGTGAGCCGGTCGAGCGATCGGTCGAATGATGCGACCTTGTTCACGCCGGTGGTCTCGGCACACGCGACGAGGTAGGCCTCCGCGAAGTCGAGCCATTCGATCTCGTAGACCTC
Source organism: Actinomycetes bacterium (assembly GCA_029782025.1). Taxonomy (GTDB): domain Bacteria; phylum Actinomycetota; class Acidimicrobiia; order Acidimicrobiales; family Acidimicrobilacustridaceae; genus JAKOVR01. The sequence continues at coordinate 15,432 of JAKOVR010000061.1, forward strand.
GATCGCGCGGAGCAGGAGGGCCGGGTCGACGGTGACGATCGCTTTGAACGCGATCAGGGATCGAATCGCCTCGGCGATCTGGCCGCGAGCGACCTTGTAGAAGGACTCGAGCACATAGACCGTCTCGGCGACCACGAGATCTGCGAGGAGCAGCTGTGATGCCGAGGCGAGATACGAGGTCGCTCGTGCCGCCATGTCCGGCGGATCGCCGGTCAGGTGGCGAACGAGGATGTTCGTGTCGACGAATGCGCTCACCGACGCTCGGTCGCCCGTGTCGAGCGCGTCTTGCGGATGATGTCGTCCCAGGCCACGTTGCGCTTCGACGCAGGCACCGTCACCGAGCCGGCGAGCGACAGGAAGTCAGGGGTCCTTGCCAGGATCGCCCGATTGCCCTCGACGTGGAACACGACCTCGTCGCCCTCTTTGATCCCGAGCGCATCGCGTACCGCCTTCGGCACGGTCACCTGACCCTTCGATGTCACCTTTGCCGCAGCGTCCACGAGAAGAGTCTCCTTACCTCGGGAAGGCAGTAAGGATAGCAGCAATGTCGCAGGCGCCCCCGAACGTCATCAGCCCGGCCCACGCAAACGGGCGGAACGCCGGATCGGTGGCGGCTCAGCCGGGACAGCCGTTCACCCCGGTACCCTCGGCTCGTGCAGCTTCTCGGGGGCATTCTGATCGCTGTCGCCCTCCTCTCGGGCGCCGTTGCGCTGGTCACCTTCGGGCCGGCGAAGGGAAGCGTTGGTGACATTCTCATGCGAGGCGCTCGACGTGTTTCCGGCCAGCGCTCCCCCGGGCAGGCTCGGTCGAACGAGCGGGAACGGCTTAGGGAATCGAAGCGACGTGAACGCTCACGTTCTCGCTATCGGGGATGACCCGAACCTCGCTCCCGCGTGTCCCTGATCCACGGACCGCGAACGCTCAGATCGCCGGCTCGAGTTCTCCAGTCTGATGACCGGCGCCGCGGCTGACCCCCGCCCGCGCCGGGTATGCGCAGGTAGGTTCGTCGTGCGCCTTGGTCCAGAGGCCACAACTCGCTCGGAGGACACATGGGGAAGCTCATCTACGCCACCAACAACTCGTTGGACGGCTTCACCGAGGACGCCACCGGCGCCTTCGACTGGTCGGTGCCCGACGAAGACGTGCACCTGTTCTACAACGACATGATGCGCGGGATCGGCACCCAGCTGCTCGGCCGCCGCATGTACGAGACGATGGCCGTGTGGGAGACGGATCCGGGCTTCGCCGAGGAGTCGCCGGTGTTGGCCGACTTCGCGGCAGCGTGGCAGGACTCGGACAAGCTCGTGTACTCCACCACCCTCACCGAACCGATGACGAAGCGGACACGCATCGTCCCCGCGTTCGACGCCGACGAGGTGCGGGCCGTGAAGGAGAGCTCGGCGACCGACCTGCTCGTGGGCGGACCCGAGCTGGCTTCCCACGCCCTGCGCGCCGGTGTCGTCGACGAGGTCCGCCTCGTCCTCGCCCCCGTGACACTCGGCGCCGGCAAGCCGGCCTTCCCCACCGATCTGCGCCTCGACCTCGAGCTCATCGACGAGCGTCGCTTCGGCAACGGCGCGGTGCACGTCGCGTATCGGGTGCGGCGCTGACGGTGCCGCCCTCCCGGGTCTGGCGCAGGTCGTGTCCCCGAGCAGGCGCCAAGGCCAGGCGAGTCCGAACGGGATAGCCGCGGATCGTCGGCGGCGTCAGCCCTCGACGCAGACGCCCGACGGGTCGGTCCGGGCCAGCGGGGGCGATGCGGAAGGTCCGTCTCCGGCGATCTTGACGGTGACGTCGGCGTGGGTGGTGCTGGCCACCTCCACCGCGGCCCGGCACGCCGCCAGTGCCTGGGCACGGGTGAACGATCCGAAGAGGGTGATGTCGACCGACCTCCCGAGATCGGACACGGCGTAGCCGTTCTTGGCCTGCCACCAGTCGGTCGACCCGTAGGCCTGCTCGAGGCGCTCCATCGTGTCGTTGCGGGGCTTGTCGCCCCCGGTGTCCGACGGGGACCCACCGCCGCTGCTGCCTCCGTGGGGGATCACGTCGGTGGTCAGGCCGCAGGGGCCGCGGCCGTAGTCGTTGATGGCCTGCTGCGCCGACAGGAAGCCCGGGTCGAACATGAGCCCCAACACCTTGTCGAGTGCGTCGGGATCGTCGGCCGGGACGGCCGTGACCTTGCGCAGGGTGTCGATCAGTGCCCCCATGGGCCCGTCGAGCGAGGACGGTGCCTCCCGCCGGAGCGCCTCGAGGTAGGCCAGGATCGGTTCGACGTCCTCGGTGGCCCCGCCGCGCGCCGTTCCCGCCGTGGTGCCGGCCCCGGTGGACCGACCGATCCCGGCCAACTTGGCCACGTCGACGCAGAAGTCGCCCGTGAGGGCCGGAAGGCCGACCACCGTCCCGGGAGGCGTCGACACCCGCGAGGTGGCCGACGCCGCGGTGCCGGTGGTGGCGCGGGGCGCGGTGCCCGATCCGCCGGTCGAGGTGGCCTCCGCCGTTCCCGGAGCAGGGCTCTCGCTCTTGCAGGCGGTGGCGCCGACCGCGGTCAGCACCGCGACGAGGCCGAGGACGGGTCGCAGGAAGGGAGCGCGCATGCCCGATGGTCGCACACCGCGACCATCGGGCACAGGCTCACATGAGCCCGAGGTCGCCGCAGGTCTCGCCGCCGTCGATGACGAACTCGGCCCCGGTGCAGTACCCGCTCTCGTCCGAGGCGAGGAACACCACCATCGGGGCGATGTCGGCCGGGGTGCCGAGCCGCTTGATCGGCAGCCGGTTCACGAAGGCATCGAAGGCATCGATGGGCAGCTCGATGCCGCCGATGTCGCGGATCATCGGCGTGTCGATGCTCCCCGGGTGCACCGAGTTGACCCGGATGCCGTAGGGCCCGAGATCGATGGCGGCCGACTTGGTCATCCCGGTCACGCCGAACTTGCTGGTGGAATAGGCCGACGTGCCCGGCGTGCCGACGATGCCGGCGATCGACGAGATGTTCACGATCGACCCGCCACCGGCCTCCCGCATCGGTTCGATCACCGCGTGCATCCCGAGGAACACCCCCACCAGGTTCACCTCGAGCACCTTGCGGAAGGAGTCGACGTCCTCGTGCTGGAAGCGGTTGAAGCGCAGGATCCCGGCGTTGTTGACCAGCACGGTGGGCGGGCCGAACCGTTCGGTGGTGCGGGCCACCACGTCGGCCCATCCGGCCTCGTCGGTGATGTCGTGCCGGACGAACAGCGCGGCGTCACCGATGTCGGCCGCCACCGCCTCGCCCTGCTCCTCCAGCAGATCGGTGAGCACGACCTTGGCGCCCTCCGCGGCGAAGAGCCGCGCCTCGGCCTCGCCCTGGCCCCGCGCCGCCCCGGTGATGATGGCGACCTTGCCGTCGAGACGACCGCTCACGGCTTGTCCTGCCCGACGATCCACATGGCGTAGAACTGCGAGCCACCGCCGTAGGCGTGCCCGAGGGCGGTCCGGACGTCGGCGACCTGGTGCTCACCGGCGATCCCCCGCACCTGCATGGCCGCCTCGGCGAACCGGAGCATGCCCGAGGCGCCGATGGGGTTGGAGGAGAGCACGCCCCCGGAGCAGTTGACGGGGAGCTCGCCGTCCATCTGGGTGACGCCCTCCTCGACCAGCTTCCAGCCGGTGCCCTCCTCGGCGAACCAGAGGTTCTCGAGCCACATCGGCTCGAACCACGAGAAGGGGACGTACATCTCCACCGCGTCGATCTCGCGGCGGGGGTCGGTGATCCCGGCCTGCCGGTAGACGTCGGCCGCGCACTCCTGCCCGCCTCGCGGGTTCACCTGGTCACGCCCGGCGAACATGGTGGGCTCGCTGCGCATGGCCGTGCCCCGCACCCACGCGACCGTCTTGCCGGAGGCGACGGCGGCGTCGCCCCCCTGCTCGTCGGTGAGGACCATCGCGCAGGCGCCGTCCGACGACGGGCACGTCTCGGAGTAGCGGATCGGGTCCCACAGCATGATGGAGTCCTTCACCGAATCGAAGGTGATGTCGTGCTCGTGCAGGTGGGCGTTGGGGTTCTTCAGGGCGTTCAGCCGGTCCTTGAGGGCGACGAGGATGCCGATGTGGTCGGGCGCCTTCGCCCGGGCCATGTAGGCCCGGATGTGGGGGGCGAAGTACCCGCCGGCGCCGGCGTGCATGGGCGGCTGGAACGGCATCGGGAGCGAAAGGGCCCACATGGCCTCGCTCTCGCTCTGCTTCTCGAAGGCCACGGTGAGCACCCGCTTGTGGATGCCAGCGGCCACGAGGTCCTGGGCCACGATGGCGGTCGAGCCGCCGACGGAGCCGGCCGTGTGCACCCGGAACATGGGCTTGCCCACGGCGCCGAGGGCATCGGCCAGGTACAGCTCGGGCATCATCACGCCCTCGAAGAAGTCGGGCGCCTTGCCGATGACCACGGCGTCGATGTCGGCCCAGGTCATCTGGGCGTCGTCGAGTGCGTTCTGCGCCGCCTCGCGGAGCAGCCCGGCGATGGAGCCGTGGTAGGTGGCCTGGTGCCTCGTCTGGCCGATGCCGACGATCGCCACTCGTTCCTTGCCCATCAACCCTCTCCTTCCAGGACGGCGACGAGGTTCTGCTGCAGGCAGGCCCCGCTGGTGGTGTGGGCGACGGCCCGGTCGGCCTCACCCCTCGTGATGCGGCTGGCGGCCTCGCCCATGCGGATGAGGCCGGCGGCCATGATCGGGTTGGCGCAGAGCGCCCCGCCGCTCGGGTTGATGGCGACCGCGTCGCCCAGTCCGAGGCTCTGAGCCAGGATCAGCTCCTGGGAGCTGAACGGGGCGTGCAGCTCGGCCAGGTCGACCTTGCCGTCGCCGACGCCGGCCCGGGCCGCCGCTTGCGCGGTGGACACCGAGGTCGTCAGGTCGCGCACACCGAGGGAGTGGGGCTCGATGCGATGATCGATGCCCCGGATCCACGCCGGACGGTCGCAGAGCTCGCGGGCCACGTCGCCGGCCGCGAGGATCACCGCGGCGGCGCCGTCGGTGACGGGCGGGCAGTCGTGGGCGTGGAGCGGGCTGACGATGTGATCGGCCGCCAACAGGTCGGCGGCGTCGAGCTCACCGGCGAGCTGGGCGTACGGGTTGGCCAGCGCATCCCGGCGGGACCGGACGACCACCTCGGCCATCTGGGCCTCGGTGATCACACCGGCGTCGAGCGCGGCCCGGGCCTGCAGGGCGGCCATGCTCACCGGGTCGGCCCACAGCGGAGCGACGTAGTACGGGTCCTGCTGGCGGGTGAGCACCCGGCGGATGTCACCGGGCGAGCTCTTGCCGTAGCTGTAGATGAGGGCGATGTCGGCCTTGCCCATCTGCATCTTGACCCAGGCCTCGTAGAGGGCCCAGCTGCCGTCCATGTCGACGTGGCTCTCCGAGATCGGGGGCCAGGGGCCCACGCCGTCGAGGGTGAGCACGAAGCTGAAGGCCACGCCGCTGAGGTAGTCGGAGGACCCGCTGCAGACGAAGTCGATGCGATCGGTGGTGATGCCGGCCTGGCCGACCACGTCGGTGAGCACGGGCATCAGCATCTCGACCTCGTTCACGTTCTGCGCGCTGCGGACGTGCTTGGTCTGGGCGAAGGAGATGATGGCGATGTCTCTCACTTGGCGCTCCAATCGACGAAGGGCACCTGGCCCTCGTGGCTGCGGCTGCCGACCACGTTGGCGGCGTAGGACTCGAGCGGCGCATCGGGCTCGCCGTTGGGCCGGAAGTACCGGATCGACTCGAGCGTCGGCCCGAGCTCGTCGTCGGGGACCCACACGGCCTCGACCCGCATGCCCATCCGCACCTCGGACGCCGCCACCTCCTGGATGAGGTGCATGATCGGGATGTCGGACCCGTCGAGCACGATGAGCGCCCCCACGTAGGGGAGCTCCATCACCTGGCCGTAGAACTGCACGTTGACCACGCAGAAGGTGGTGACGGTGCCGACGTGGGGCAGCTCCACCTCGTCGGCGGTGGGCACCCCGCAGGTCGGGCAGGCCCCGCGGGGCGGCACGTACACCATGGTGCACACCGGGCAACGCTGCCCCACCAGGCGCTTCTCGGCCACGGCGTTGAGGAACCGGGTCGTGGCCTTGCCCGCCGTGAACTGGTAGTTGAGCTCGGCCGGCGTGCGGATGCTGCGCACGGCCTCGACGTCGCGCAGACGCTCGGGAAGGATGATCTCGGCGGTCATGTCAGGCTCCTTCGGGCACGAAGCAGGCGATGTCGAGGATGTGGCCCTCGCGGAACCGCTGGCCCTCGGGCGGGGTCGGCTCCTCCTCGCCCTCGGCCACGGCGGGCTTGGGCGGGTTCCACCGAGCCTGCACGCGCATCCCGGTCGCCATCTTCGACGGGTCGCCGCCGGTGTCGACGGCGTGGAGCAGGCCGGTGTCGGCGCCGTCGAGCTTGATCAGCGCGAACGCGAAGGGGGTGCTGAGCGGCTGGTCGCGGAGCGGTTCGGCCACCCAGGCCCAGGTGAGCACCTCGCCGCGGTCGCCGACCTCCACCATCTCGGTGAGGGCGGCCGCGGTGGCGGGGTCGTACTCGACCGGCGGCACGATCACGGTGCCGTCCGATGCCTTGATGCCCACCACGAACCCTTCACGCAGGGCGGTGAAGAAGGCACCGATCACCGGGCCCGTGGTGCGCCGGAACGGGTACTCGACCCGGCTCGGCGCCACGAGCACGTCGGACTCTGCCATGAGGTCTCCTCCTCTCGCGTCGGCCGGTTCGGGGCTCGGGACGCTGCTCCCGACCGGCCAAACGATCGTTTGAGGGAGACTAGAACAGATTCCAGTTTTCGGCCAGTCCCCACGGGGACGATCCGCCGGGGACCGGTCAGGCCGTCGGACCGTCAGGCCGAGGCCGTCCGGCGGCCCCGCAGCTCCACCGCGATGAGCGCCAGCGTGGCGATGGAGAGCACGAAGGCCACGCCGAACGCCACGGCCGCCACCGGTCCGGCCCCGACGCCGCCCGCCGGCGTCACGGCGACGATCGGCACGGTGGCCACCGCCGGGTGGGAGAGATCGGCCACGGCGTCGGGGCCGGGGACGGTGGGGCCGTTACCGCCGTCCGCCCCCTCCGGGGCGGCGGGCGCCGCCGGGGCCAGGGCCGGCCGGTCGACGGCGGGCTCGCCCGCCTCGAGCGCGTCGTCCGCCGGGGCGCCGGCACCGGCACCGGTCCCGCCCGTGGCCGCCGGCCCGGTGGTCGTCGGGGCCGACGACGGCACCGATTGGCGGACCGGCGCCGACGGGGCGGAGGTGGAGGGGGCGGGCGCTGCAGGCGTGGGCGCCGGAGCGGCGGCGGGGCCGGACGGTGCGGTCCCGGCGAGCACCCGGGGTGCCGGGGCCGCGGTGCTGGGGGGCGTCGTGGCCGTCGGGGCGGTCGTGACGGTCGGGGCCGCGGCGGCGGGCGCCGAGGCCGCCGGCTTCGGGGCCGGGGTCGGCGCGGGGGCGGTCTGGAGGAAGCGCTGGGTCGTCCACTCGACCCCGTCGACCACGTCGGAGCCGATGCCGACCCGGTCGAAGTTCGGGTTCACGATGTTGGCGTAGTGACCGGGGCTGGCCACGAAGGCGGCGAAGAGGTCGGCACCCTGCGACCCGGTCCCGACGTTCTCGCCCAGCGAGGCCCACGGGGTGGTCACGCCGGCCGCGAGGCTGGCGGTGTGGAACAGCCGGCCGGCGGCCGCCATCTCGAGGTCGTGGTCGTGGGCGAGGGCGGAGAGCTGCTCGTCCACCACCAAGGGGCGGAGTCCGAGCGACGCCCGCAGCGCGTTGATCTTGGTGACGTAGGCTTGGGCCGGAGCGTCGAGGGCGGCGGCCGGCGTGGCCTGGATCGTGCCGAGGGCGGCCACCAGGAGCAGGAGGAGGGCGACGGCCGCACCGCTCTTCTTCATCACCAGGGCTCCTTCGGGGTTCTCGCTCGGACCGGGAGCGGGGCCGCTTCGACCAGCTGTGCCGTCGTCCCGGGCCGCTCCGCAGGGTGGTCATCGGGACCGACCCGGGCCGACCTTTAGGTCGTGAGACCCATGACACCCCTTCTGACCTGCGGTGATGACCTCCGTCACACCAGCCTGGCGCAGCCAAACGATCGTTTGACGGAAGGAGGCCCCCGCCATAACCTGACGCCCCGTCAGATGATTCGCGGAGGGCTGCAGACATGACCGACACCGGGTTCTGGCGGATCGCCACCAACGACCCCGACTGGATCGCGCTCGTCACCCCCGACGGGCTCGAGCACACCGCCGGTGAGCTGCTGGCCGCGGCCAACCAGGTCAGCCACGGGCTGCGGGCCCTGGGGGTGGACAAGGGCGACACGGTCGCCTGCGTGCTCCCCAACGGCTTCGAGATGATGGCGCTCTACCTCGGTGCCCTCCAGATCGGGTGCTACCTCACGCCGATCAACCACCATCTGGTCGGGCCCGAGATCGCCTACATCGTCGACGACAGTGACGCCCGGGTGTTCGTGGCCCACGAGGACTTCGCCGGCGAGGTCGGCCGGGTGCTCCCCGAGATCCCCAAGGTGCCGCAGGACGGGCGCTTCGCCGTCGGCGCCGTCGAGGGCATGCGCCCGTGGTCCGATCTCCTCGCCGACCAGCCCACCACGGCCCCGGAGGACCGCACCGCCGGCATGCCGATGCACTACACGTCGGGGACGACCGGGCGACCCAAGGGCGTCAAGCGGGCCGCCTTCGACATCGACCCCGACGATCTGGCCTCGCTGTACGTCGGCTTCCAGGGGATGTTCGGCGTCCAGCCCTTCGACGGCCACGTGCACATCACGGGGTCGCCGCTCTACCACACGGCCGTGCTGCTGTGGACGGCCAACTCCCTGCACATGGGCCACACCGTCGTACTGATGGACAAGTGGTCGCCCGAGAAGATGCTCGAGCTCATCGACCGCCACAAGGTCACCACCTCGCACATGGTGCCGACCCAGTTCCACCGCATCCTCGCCCTTCCCGAGGAGGTCCGGGCCCGGTACGACTGCAGTTCCGTGCGCTGCATGGTGCACGCCGCCGCCCCTTGCCCGCCCGAGATCAAACGCCGGATGATCGAGTGGTGGGGCGACGCGGTGATGGAGTACTACGCCGCCACCGAGGGCGGTGGCACGATCATCACCCCCAAGGAGTGGCTCGAGAAGCCCGGGTCGGTGGGCAAGGCATGGCCGGGCGGGGAGGTGCGGATCCGCGACGACGAGAAGGGCGAGTGGGTCGGCCCCGGCGTCGAGGGCACCGTCTACATGAGCCTCGCCCTCGCCAACTTCGAGTACAAGGGCGACGAGGCCAAGACCAACGACAACCGGACCGACGGGTTCTTCACCGTGGGCGACTGGGGCCTCGTCGACGAGGACGGCTACCTGTTCCTCAAGGACCGCAAGTCCGACATGATCATCTCGGGCGGGGTCAACATCTACCCGGCCGAGATCGAGTCGGTGCTGCTCACCATGCCCAAGATCGGCGACGTCGCCGTGTTCGGCATCCCGCACCCCGACTGGGGCGAGGAGATCAAGGCCGTGGTCGAACCGGCTCCCGGCGTCGACGCCGACGACGCCCTGCGGGACGAGATCCTGGCGTTCTGCGAGGACAAGCTGGCCAAGTACAAGCGGCCGAAGACCATCGACTTCCTGCCCGAGCTCCCCCGCGACCCCAGCGGCAAGCTCTACAAGCGCAAGCTCCGCGACCCCTACTGGGCTGGACGCGACGCCAAGATCTGACCCCGTCCGACACCCGACTCCTGTGGGGCGCAATGCATCGCGAAGCGATGCATTGCGCACCCACGAGACGGACGGGGATCAGGAGCGGGGGAGGTCCCGCCAGGGCACGTCCTTGTCGGCCCGGGGCTCGGCCGGCAGACCGAGGGCCCGCTCGCCGATCATGTTCTTGTGCACCTCGTTGGTGCCGCCGCCGATCCGCGACGAGAACTGGGCCATGACCTGCTGCTGCCAGAAGCCGTCCTGGGGCGCATCCGACCCGGCCAGCATGCCGCCCGCCCCCTCGAGCTCGACCGCCAGCTCCACCCGCCGCGAGAGCGTGGTGGTGAAGAAGTTCTTCAGCACCGACGGGTCGGGTGGCGTGCCCCGCTTGTGCATGATCGCCGTCTGCATCCGGTACCCGAGGAACTTGATGATCCGCTCCCGGATGTAGACGTCGGCCAGGCGCTGGCGGATCAGCGGGTCCGCCGTGCGTTCGCACTCCCGGGCCAGCGCCAGCACGGCGTCGAAGGTGGAGCTCTGCCCGGCGCCGCCGATCATGCCGGCTTCGCTGGCCAGCACCGTGCGGGCCACGGTCCAGCCCTCCCCCACCTCGCCCACGACGTTGGCGGCCGGGATGCGCACGTCGGTGAGGAACACCTCGTTGAAGTGGGTCAGCCCGGTGGCCTGGACCAGCGGCCGGATCTCGATGCCCGGCGACCGCATGTCGACGATGAAGAAGGTGATGCCCTTGTGCTTGGGCGCGTCGGGGTCGGTGCGGGCGAGCAGGATGCCGAAGTCGGCGTGCTGGGCGGCCGACGTCCACACCTTCTGCCCGTTGACCACCCACTCGTCGCCGTCGGCCACGGCCCGGGTGGCGAGGCAGGCGAGGTCGGACCCGGCGCCGGGCTCGCTGAAGAGCTGGCACCACCCCTCGTCGCCGCGGAGCAGGGGGCCGAGGTACCGGGCCTGCTGCTCGCGGGACCCGTGCCGCATCAGGGGCGGGCCGACGAGCTGTTGCGCGGCGCCGATGAAGCCGGAGGTCGCGTCGAAGACGGCGAGCTCCTGGTTGAAGATGATCTGGTGGGCCGGCGAGCGGCCGGCACCGCCGAACGCCTTGGGCCACGCCAGGCCGGCCCACCCGTGGTCGTAGAGCGTCCGCTGCCACTCCTGGCAGCGACGGACGTACTCCGCCTGCTGGTCGGGGTCGGTGGCGACGTTGCCGCGCGACCAGTCGGCGTCGGTGCCGGTCCGAAGCGTTGCGTGCGCCTCGAGGAAGGCGCGCACCTCCTGGCGGAACGCAGCTTCCTCGGGGGTGTCCTCGAAGTCCACGGTCGATCTCCCACTCGCGGCTTGCCGGACGAATCCTAGAACCGGTTCTAGTTGGGAAGCGAACGCACCACCGCGACCCGACCCCGGGCCCCGCAGCGCCCACTACGCTCCGCCCGGGATGGCCGGCCTGAGGAGTGCACACCGTCACCGCCCATTGCGGGCGTACCGCAGCAAGGCGCTCGCCGTGCTGTCGGCGCTCCACGTCGCGTGCTGGATCGCGGCAGGGCCCGCCGCCATCGCGCTCGAGGATCCGACGACCACCCATGTGGCGTTCTGCGCTGACGCCACGGGGCAGGCCGGGCCCATCTCGTGGCTCGACGGCGAGGCCCGCATCGGGTTCGTCCGCGTCGGGCTGGCCGAACCCACCGCGCTCGACCAACCGTCGGCCCAGCTCGAGCTCCACCTGTGGCAGGGAGCGGACCGCCATAGCCGGATCGTCGCCAAACCGGTGAACGGCGCCCTCGGCGCCAGGGTGCAGACCGCGAACGGCGCCACGTGGATCGACGGTGCCACGGTGCTGGCGGCGGTCATCGGCCCCGGCATCATCGAACTGCAGCTGCCGGCATCGGCCACCCCGTCGCCCGACCAGCTCCTGTGGGCGGACCTCACGAACGCCGCCGGGACGACCTCCACTCCCCTGTACCGCCTCGACGATCTCCAGGGTCGGAGCGGGGGGGAGAGCCGGGTGGCCGACACGGCGTGGAGCGGCCTCGTGCCCGTGTCGACGAGTCCCGGCCCCTCGTTCACGCTCGACCAGGACCGCGCCGCGTGGATGTTCACCCAGATCAGCCCGACCCAGCTGGCCGGGAAGAACGTCACGGCCGTGGAGGACATCGTCCACCTCCGGGTCCCCGGCACCACCCGGGACCCGTATGAGCTCCGGCTGCTGGAATCCACCAACATCGTGCGCCTGTACGCGCCTCGGCCGGCGGGGCGCGTCGGTGTCGGTGCCTCGGCCGGCGTCACGTCCGGTGGGACGGTGCCGGGACCCGCGGGCGCTCCCGCGGCGGATCCGACCCCGCCAGACCGGACGTTCCAGGTCGGGGCCAAGCCGCCGGTGGGCCCGGGCAAGCAGTACGTCGTGCCGCTGGAATCGCTGCGGGACGCGGTCCAGGGGTCGCTCTACTCCGGCGTGATCGTGTCGTCGTCGCGGCGCATCACCCTGGCCGACGGCTCGGTCGTCGCCTTCGGCGGCGTCTCCCAATCGGTGCGCCTCTCGGCGACCGACGCAGGCGGGGCGGGGAGCGGCAAGCTGACGACCCGGGAACAGGCGATGCGCGTGCTCATGGTGGTCCCCGTCATCGTGATCGTGGTGGCCCTGCTCACCTGGGGTGCCCGTCGGTACCGCGTACGCAAGGAGCGCAAGCTGTTCGTCATCCCGGACCGGACCCTGCCCCGGGAGCGCGGGGGGCGAGCCGGCCGGCGGAGCACGGCGACGACCGGGGCGGCCGCCGAGCGGTCGAGCCACGAACCGCCACCCGGCGCGACCGACGAGGCGGCGACATGAAGCCGCACCCCCCGCTCCGCTTCGCCCTGTGGTTCAACCAGCGGAGCGGCTCGAGCCTCCTCCGGGAGCTGCTCAACGACCACCGCGACGTGTTCTGCGCCCCCGAGCTGTTCTACCGCGAAGAGGAGTTCGGCGTCCCGGACGCCTTCGAGCGGTCCGGCTGCGCCACCGTGGAGGCCTTCCTGTCGCTGCTGTTCACCCCGAGGTCGTCCCCCGACTTCTGGGAGCGCATCGGGCACCCGCAGCTCTCGACCGAGCGGGCGGTGGGGCTGAAGGTCAAGTACGAGCAGGCGATCGCCTATCCGTTGATCCAGGCCCTCCGCCAGCAGGAGGTGCGCATGATCCACCTCGTGCGGAACCCCCTCGCCGTGCACGCGTCGGTGGTCTCCCTCCAGACCGTGAAGGAGCTGGCCGGCGACGTGAACTTCGCCGCCGGCGCGGCACCGTCGGGGCTCCGCGTGCGTCTCGACCCGGAGATCGCCCTCTGGGAGGTGTACCGCATCCACCAGGCCCAGTCCTTCGGCCGCTTCGTGTGCCGCCACTTCCCCACGCTGGAGGTGCACTACGAGGACCTCGTCGCCCGACGGGACACGGTGCTGGCCGAGATCCTCGGCTTCCTCGGCGTCCCGTGGCAGGAGCTCGGCGCCCCGCTGGCCAAGGCGCTGCCTCCCACCCTCGAGGAGACGATCGAGAACTTCGACGAGGTGCACGACACCATCAGCCGCACCGAGCTCGGACCGCTCGTCTTCTAGGCCCGGACGACGGGGTCGTCCCCAGCCCCTAAGGTGAGGCGATGGACGAGCGGCGAGCAACCGTCCGACCGGGCATCGGCCCGTGGCGGAGCGACGGCGAGACGGGCACCGTGGAGGGCTTCGAGCCCTTCCCCGACGAGTGCGTTGCGGGCTCGGTGGCCGACCGCTTCTTCGCCATGGCCGACCGCCACACCGACCGCGTGGCGCTGTCGTCACCGGCGGGCACATGGACCTACGGCCAGCTCCGCGATGCGGTGCTGCGCCGCGCCGCCGGCATCCGCACCCGCCTCGGCGCGGAAGGGGGCGAGCCGGTGGCCATCGCCGTCGCCCACGACGGGCCCCTCGTGATCGCCATCCTCGCCGTGATCACCGCCGGCCACGTGGTGGTCGTCCTCGACCCCTCCGCACCCCCCGCCCACACCGAGCACGCCCTGGCCGAGACCGGCGCCCGGCTGGTGGTGCACGACGCCCACCACGCCGCCTGGGTGGCCGAGCGCGTGCCCGCCCGCGACGGCGGCCCCACGGTCGTCGCCCTCGACGACCTCGACGACCCCGACGGCGACACCGCCGGCCTCCCTGCACCCGCCACCGCGTCCTCGCCTCTGATGTTGGCCTTCACCTCGGGCACGAGCGGGGCGTCCAAGGCCGCGGTCATCACCCACGGGGTGCTCCTCAACCTCGTCCGGGGAGCCACCAACGCGCTCGGCATCGGGCCGGACGATCGCATGCCGATGCTGTTCCCGACCTCGCTGGCCGTCGCCGCCTACCCCATGTTCCTACCGCTCCTCAACGGCGGGGCGCTGGCCACCCTCGACGTGCGCTCGGTCGGCCTCGCCCCGGTGGCCGACTTCCTCGAGCAGGAGCGCATCACGCTCGTGTACATGGCTCCGACGGTGGTGCGGTTCCTGGTCGATGCGTTGGCCGACCGATCGTTCCCCGACATGCGCCTGGTCGCCCTGGGGGGCGAGCTGGTCGACCGCGACATCTTCGCCACCACCGCCGATCTCTTCGGGCCGAGCCACATGGCCAACGGCTACGGCACCACCGAGACCGGGGTGATCACCCTGTGGGTCGAGTCGGCCGACCTTCGTGACCAGCCCGACGGCCCGGTGCCGGTGGGCTACCCGGTCCCCGACGTGGAGATCGTGATCCTCGACGACGCGGCCAAGCCCCTCCCCCGCGGCGAGTCGGGCGAGATCGCCGTCCTCAGCCCCTACGTCTTCGCCGGGTACTGGAAGCATCCCGAGCTGTCGTCCCTGGTGCTCTCGCGCGATCCTCGCGGCCGGGAGAGCTGGCGCTGCTACCGCACCGGCGACTTCGGTCGGCTCGACGAGAACGGGGCGCTGGTCGTGCTCGGCCGCCTCGACACCAGGGTCAAGGTCCGGGGCCGACCGGTGGTGCTCGGCGACGTCGAGGCCGCGGTGCAGCAGCTCGACGGGGTGGTCGACGCCGCCGTGGTCGCCAACGACCGCGACGGGATCGTCGAGCTCGTCGCCTACGTGGTCGGCTCCGCCGAGCACCCGCTCGACGCCCAGGCCCTCCGGGGCGCGCTCCTGGAGGAGCACGAGACGTACCGGGTGCCGTCGCGGTGGGTGCAGCTGGCCGAGATGCCCCGGCTCCCCAACGGCAAGGTCGACCGCCGTCGGCTCCCCCCGGCCGGGGCCGCTCCCGACCAGCCGAGCGCCAGCGGGCCCCGCCCGGTCCCCGACGAGGACTCCCACGACCGTCCGGACCTGCGGCGTCGGGTCCAGGCCATCTGGTCCCGGCTGTTCCACGGCCTCGAGGTGGGACTCGACGACGACTTCGTCCTCCTCGGGGGCGACTCGATGATGGCGGCCGAGATGCTCCTGGTGATCGAGCGGGAGCTCGGCGTCACGGTGCCGATGGGCGAACTGGTGCACGCCCGCACCGTGCGCTCCCTCACCGAGTCGCTGGTCCGCATCCGCCACGAGTCGAGCGTGACCACCACGGTGGCCTGTGTGAACGAGGGCGACCCGAACCGCCCCCGGCTGTGGTTCGTGCACGATCTCCAAGGCTCGGCCTACCGCATCCGCCACCTCGCCGAGGCGCTGGGCCAGGACCAGCCGGTGTGGAGCTTCGAGTCGCCCCTCCTGGCCGGGGAGCCCAACCAGTTCACCCAGCTGTCGACGTTCGCGGCGCGCTACGTGCTCGACCTCCGGCGGGCCCAACCCGAGGGCCCGTACTGGCTCGCCGGCTACTCGTTCGGCGGCATCTGCGCCTACGAGATGGCCCGCCAGCTGCGGGCCGACGGGCACGAGGTGGCCTTCCTCGGCGTCGTCGACGTCGGCCCGGGCTATCGCGGCCCGGGCTGGCACGGCTCGCGCTCGCCCTTCCGGCCGTGGTTCAGCGTGGCCAAGCCGCCCGAACCCGGCACACCGCCGCTCCAGGTCCTCGACCACTACCGGCGGATGCTGGCGGAGCAGGGGCCGAAGCGGTTCGCCCGCCACTTCATGGTGCGCAGCGGCATCGCCCGCCTGGTCGACCCCTGGCGCTTCCAGGCCGACCTCCGCACCCACGGCCGCATCCGCCCGGAGTGGCGACTCTGGTACGCGTGGGAGGAGCACTGGAAGCTGGCGGCCAAGGGGTGGGACCGCGGCGCCACGTACCCGGGCCGGATGCGGCTGTTCTGGGGCTCGGAGTCGGCGTCGGCCGACGCCACGATGGGGTGGGAGCCGCTCGTGGGCGAGCTGATCATCGATCGCTTCGCCGGCGACCACATCGGCGTACTCGAACCCCGAGGCGCAGAGCACCTGGCCAAGGTCCTCCGCGCCGCCATCGACGAGGAGCTCACCCACCGATGACCACCGCCGAACCGATGCCCGCCGTCGACAAGGACAGCCTGATCATCGTCAGCGTCGACGACCACCTCGTCGAACCGCGCGACATGTTCGCGGGGCGGCTGCCGGCGGCCTACGCCGACCGGGCGCCCCGCGTGATCGAGCGGCCCGACGGCCGGGAGATGTGGCTCTTCGAGGGCGTGGAGATCCCGAACTTCGGGCTCAACGCCGTGTCGGGCCGACCCCAGGAGGAGTACGGCATCGAGCCCACGCGGTTCGACGAGATCCGCACCGGCTGCTGGGACGTCGACGCCCGCATCGACGACATGAACGCCGGTGGGATCCTCGGCTCGATGTGCTTCCCGTCGTTCCCCCAATTCGCGGGCCAGATCTTCGCCAACACCGAGGACAAGGACCTCGCCCTCGTCGTGCTGCGGGCCTACAACGACTGGCACATCGAGGAATGGTGCGGCCGCCACCCCGGGCGCTTCATCCCCCTGGCCCTCCTTCCCTACTGGGATCCCGAGCTGATGGCCGACGAGGTGCGGCGGGTCGCGGCGAAGGGGGTGCGGGCGCTGGCCTGGTCGGAGAACCCCGAGAAGCTCGGTGTGCCCAGCTTCCACTCCGATCACTGGGATCCGTTCTGGCGGGCGTGCGACGAGCACCAGATGGTGATCTGTCTCCACATCGGGTCGTCGTCGCAGGTGAAGCTGCCCTCGCTCGAGTCGCCGTTCACGGCCATGCTCACCCTCCAGCCCACCAGCGTGATGGACACCGCCGCCGACCTGCTGTGGTCGCGGGTGCCCCGCCGCTTCCCCCACATCAAGTTCGCCCTCTCCGAGGGGGGCATCGGCTGGATCCCCTACCTCCTCGAGCGGGCCGACTACGTCTACGGCAACCACAGCCGTTGGACCGGCACCGACCTCGACGGCCGGCTGCCGTCCGAGGTGTTCCGCGAGCACTTCGTCGCCTGCTTCATCGCCGACGCGGTCGGGTTGCGTCTGCTCGACCTGGTGGGCCCCGACATCGTGTGCCTCGAGACCGACTACCCCCACTCCGACTCCACGTGGCCGTCGTCCCCGGAACACCTGGCCACCGACCTCGACGGGGTGGCCCCGGAGCACATCGCCGCCATCACCCACACCAACGCCATGCGGATCTTCGGATTCGACCCGTTCGCCCACCGGCCGCCGGAGCGCTGCACCGTCGCCGCGCTTCGCGCCGAAGCGGCCGGTGTCGATGTCGGACCCGCGCCGTTGCGCACCCCGTTCACCCCGCCGGCCTCGCCGCTGACCCTCCTCGACCTCCTCTCCCGAGCCGAGCACCCGCTCCTCGATGAGCAGGCGAAGAAGGAAGGCGTCGACGTCGCCCCCTCAGCCCAGGAGGCCCAGTGACCACCGATCTGAAGTTCGTCGACGCCGACGGCCATCTCCTCGAGCACCCGACCAAGCTCCTGGAGTTCGCGCCCCCGGAGCTGCGCGACTCGATCTGGCAGGTCCGACGGGAGGACGACGGCGTCGAGTGGCTGACCCTCGAGGACATGCGCATGGAGGCGGCGGTCATGGCCCTCGCCGCCGCCGGGGGGTTCGACGAGGAGACCCGCGTCAAGGCCCACTCCGGACAGCTCGGCTACACCGACCTGCCCGACTACTGCTGGGAGGCCAAGGGCCGGCTCGCCGCCCTCGACGAGGACGGGATCGCCCAGTCGGTCCTGTACCCCACCATGCTCATGACCTTCCAGCACCTGCGCACCCTCGACTTCGCCGAGGCGCAGTGCCGGGCCTACAACGACTGGCTCTCGGACCTGTGCGTCAACGGTGAGGGACGGCTCCACGGCGTGGCGCTGCTTCCGCAGCTCGATCCGGAGCGGGCGGCCAAGGAGGTCCGGCGCGCCGCCGACCTGCCCGGGATCGTCGGCGTGATGATGCGCCCCAACCCGGCCATGGACTTCAAGCCGTTCAACAACGAGATCTACGACCCCATCTGGACCGCGGCCTCCGAGGTCGGTCTGCCCATCGGCTTCCACCCGCTGTCGTCGGCCGACCTCCCGGGGGCGGTGCTGGGGTTGCGGCTCCACCGGCTCGGCACCTCCGACATCCCCGTGCAGGACCAGGACGACTACGGGGCCGACAACATCTTCTTCGCCCAGGCCCTCGGCAATCCCGTCGACATGATGGGCGCCGTCACCTTCATGACCGCCGGCGGGGTGCTCGGCCGCTACCCGGATCTCCGGGTCGTGTTCCTCGAGGCCAACGGCGGGTGGATCGTCCCCATGCTCGAGCGCCTCGACCACCACTACGAGATCTACTCGTGGGACGTCCCGTGGCTGAAGGAGAAGCCGTCGGAGATCTTCCGGCGCCAGTGCTACATCAGCTTCGACCCCGACGAGTCGACCATGACCTTCACCGCCCGCTCGCCGCTGGTCGGCGCCGACCGGATCGTGTGGGCCAGCGACTTCCCGCACCCCGACGCCAAGTACCCTGGCACCACCAAGATGGTGGCCGACACCATCGCCGACCTCCCCGTGGAGGACCAGGCCCGCATCGCCGGGGGCAACGCCGCCGAGCTCTACGGGCTCACCCTCTGATCAGCCGGCCGGCCCGGGTCGGCCGGCATCAACCGAAGTCGTAGGACACCCCGGTGAGGCGCGCCGACACGTCCCAGAGCCGCCGGGCGGTGTCGGCGTCGTGGGCCCGTCTGGAGGCCCGGACCAGCACCGGGGGGCCCTTCCACTGCGCCGGTCCGGCAGGGCCGTAGTAGGTCCCCCCGGACGCGCTCGGGTCGGTGCCGGCGCGCAGCACCGGCAGGGCGCCGTCGGCGGCGCTCTGTTGGAGGAGGTCGGCGACGGGGGCCAACAGGGCTTCGATGCGGGGGATGTGGCGGGCGATGGCCGTACGAGCCGACCCGGGGTGCGCGGCGAGGGCCATCGCCGTGCTGCCGGCTCGCCGCAACCGCCGGTCGAGCTCGAAGGCGAACAGCAGGGTGGCCAGCTTGGACTGGGCGTAGGACGACACCCGCCCGTAGTGGCGTTCGTGGTGCAGGTCGGCGAAGTCGATCCGGCCGAGCGGGTGGGTGACGCTGCTGAGCGACACGACGCGGGAGGTCGGGCCGGCCAACACCCGGTCGAGCAGGAGCCCGACGAGGGCGAAGTGGCCGAGGTGGTTGGTGGCCAGCTGGAGCTCGAACCCGTCGACGGTGACCTGGCGCGGCGGCATCGACACGCCCGCGTTGGCCACCAGGAGATCGATGCGGTCCAACCGCCCCGCCAGCTCGGACGCCGCCGCCCGCACCGAGGCCAGGTCGGCCAGATCGACCACGACCACGTCGACCGTGCCGGCCGGCGCCGACGCCGCGATGGCCCGCGCCGCCGCCGACGCCCGTTCCCGGTCCCGACAGGCCAGCACCACGTGGGCGCCCGCCCCGCACAACGCAGAGGCCACCTCGAACCCGATGCCGGCGTTGGCGCCGGTGACGAGCGCGATGCGCCCGGTCTGGTCGGGGATGTCGGCGGTGGTCCAGGCAGCAGGGCGCACGGCGACGGCTCCTCTGGCCCGCCTCGGGTCGAAGGCCCGATGGTACACTCGCCCCTCCGGATGCGAGGACAGGGCGCCCGATGTCACGGCCGATGAGCTGGATCGTCACCACCAACAACGACCGCATGCGACGCGCCGCTCCGCTCGCGGCCAACCCCATCCCCCTCGACAGCGCCCCCTGGAACACCGCGGTGGAGGCCGCCTTCCCGGCGGTGCGGGCCGAGTGGGACGCGTTCGTGTCGGCCGGGGGCCGCCTCCCCCGCATCGAGCAGGTGCTCGACGAGCACCAGGGCAACGAGGGCTCCTGGCGAGCGGGGCTGCTGCTCACGCGGGGCCGGGCCGTCCCGCCGTTCGCCGACGCCTTCCCCCAGACCCTCGCCGCCCTCCGCGCCATCCCGGGGTTGCTCTACGCCACCTTCTCCGTGCTCGAGCCGGGGACCTCGATCCCCGATCACGAAGGCCCCAACGCCGGCGTCCTGCGCTACCACCTCACCGTGGTGAGCAATCCCGATGCGGCCGTCGAGGTGGCCGGCACGACCGTTCCCTACGTCGAGGGCAAGGGGGTGCTCTTCGACGACACCGTCACGCACGCGGCGTGGAACCGGGGCCCGACCGAGCGCGTGAGCATCCTCTGCGAGCTCCTCCGACCGGCCCCCGTCCTCGCGAGTTGGGCGAACCGTGCCACCCAGGCCGTGTTGAGCCGAGACCGCCGATACCGGCTCGCGGCCGCCCGGGCGGCCGAGTGGCACCAGGCCCTCAACGGCGGGATCGAGGCGCCCTCCGGCGCTCCTGCCGCATCGCGGTAGGAGCGCGACCGGATGCAGATCGTCGTGGCCCTGGCCACCCACGACGGAGGTCGCTTCCTGCCCGCGCAACTCGAGAGCCTGGCCGGCCAGTCCCGCCGGCCCGACGCCCTGTTCGTCCACGACGACGGCTCCGCGGATGCCACATGGTCCGTCCTCGAGCAGTTCGCGGCGACGGCGCCCTTCCCCGTCCATCTCGATCGGGGGCGGGGCGGACTGGGCCCCACCCGGGCGTTCGAGCAAGTCGTGGCCGCGGCCGAGGGCGACGTCGTGCTCCTGTGCGACCAGGACGACGTCTGGGCGTCCGACAAGGTCGCCCGGTTCGAAGCGGCCTTCAGGGCCGACCCCGACGTCCTCCTCGTGTTCTCCGACGCCGAGCCCTTCGGTGAGGGCATGGCCGGTCGCGGTGATCCCCGCACGGTCTGGCACCGTCTGGGGTTCCACCCCGCCCGTCGCCGGCGCCTGTGCGCCGATCCCCTCGGCACCCTGGCCAACCACTACCTGGTGTCGGGATGCACGCTCGGCTTCCGTGGCACCCACCGCGCCCTGGTGCTCCCGTTCCCGCCGGAGCTGTGCTTCCCCACATCGGGCCTCGAGGTCCTCCACGACACGTGGATCACCCTCCTCCTCGGCGCTCTGGGCCCGGTGACCGCCATCGACGCGCCCCTGGTCCGGTACCGCATCCACGACGCCCAGGCCGTGGGCATCCCGAGCCGACCCGGACTGGGATGGGTCGCCCGGTTGCTCCCGGCCGAGGTCCGCTGGCGGGTGGTCGGTCGCGGGCCCCGGGGCGACGCCGCCCACCTGGCCGGCATGGCCGGCGTCCTCGATGCGGCGGCGGCGCGCCTCGCCGCCGCCGGACCAGGTCGCCAGGCGGCCACGGCCCGGGCCGACCTCGCATCGGCGCGTGACCACCTCGCCGCCCGCGCCCGCATCCGCGGCGGCGGCCCCCGCCGCGACGCCGCCGCCCTCGTCCGGGCCGAGCAGCGGGCCGGGCGGTATCGGCGGTTCTCCTTCGGCCTGCCCTCGGCCGGCGCCGACCTCTTCCGAGGCCTCGCCGGGCGGCGGTGATCGGGCCGGGGCGGCGTCAGGCCGGCGTCAGGCCGACGCCGGGCCGGCGTCGAGCCGGTCCGTGAGCGCCTCGAGGTCGGCGAGGAGGCGGGGCGCGGCCACGCCCACGTCGTGCTGGTGGACCACCCGGTGCCGGACATGGGCGCTCGACTCGTCCCGGAGAGCGCTGGAGTGGAGGAGCTCGAGGATGCGGTCGGCCATGGCGCCGGCATCGAGGTGGTCGATGACGTTTCGGGCCGCCTCGACCCCACAGGCCGTGAGCAGACCGGGGATGCCGCCGTTCCGGTAGGTGACGATCGGCGTCCCCACCACCGCGCTCTCGAGGCACACGAGCGGGAGGGGGTCCTCCCGGGACGTGAGCGCGAACACGTCGGCGGTGGCCATCCACGGGACGGGGTCGGGGCACACCTCGATGAAGTGCACGTGGTCGGCGCCGGCGCGGTCCCGGTCCGATCGGACCCGCTCCCAGTCGGTGCCCCGGTGCTCACCGCCGAGCCACACGAAGTGCACGGGGCGGCGCGTCCGCCGCCGGACCTCGCAAGCCACCTGGATGAACAGATCGGGGCCCTTCCGCCAGTCCAGGGTGCCGCACCCCATCACGATGGCCGCCGAGGTGGGGAGCGTGGGGAGCTGTCGGCGACAGGACTCGATCTCCCGCAGCGACACCGTGCGATCGGCCAGCGCCCGGGCGGTGATGAACTCCTCGTGGAGCAGCACCCGGTCCGCCGGCAACGCCAGCTCGCCGGTGAGGAGGTCGCGGACCGGCGCCGATGCCGCGATCCACGCGTCGGGGATGCCGCGGATCGCCTCGGCGTCCTCGGCCTCCATCGTCCGCAGCGCCACGTCGAGCTCGTGGACGTGGCTGACCACCACCTGGGCCGGCGGGAGGTACGGGGCGGCCTGGATGCTGGTGGCGCTGTTGAGATACGCGACGTCGAAGGACCCGAGCCGGCGGAGCGGGGCGAACCGGGCCTGGGCGGCGCGCTGCTCGGCGGCGACGAGCCCGAGCCGGCGGAAGCCCAGGTGGGCGGTGCCGAAGAAGCGGCTGGCCAGCGTTCGGTCGACGACGGTCACCCCGCCGACCTGCTCGAACCGAGGGACCAGCGGCCCGTCCTGGAGCACCAGGGTGTGCACCTCGATGGGCGTGTGCCGGGTGACCCAGGCCAGGAAGTGGGCCAGGTTCATCGGCGCGCCGGTGACCGAGGCGGCGTGGGTGACGGCGAGGAGACGGCGGAGGGCCACGGTTCAGCCCCTCGTTCCGGGCCGCAGGACGGGCTCGATGGCGTCGAGGAACACCGGCACCACCACCTCGGGGGCCTGGCGCCGCTCCCACCGCCGACGGGTGGCGTCCACCAACGCCACCCCGTGATCGGGGCGGCGCCGCACGGCCCGCACGGCATCGGCCAGGCCGGCCACGTCCGGGTAGGGCACGGTCGACGCGCCCCCGTCGCCGGCGAGGTCGACCATCCCGCCGATGGCGAACCCGACCGTGGGCGTTCCCCCCAGCGCCGCTTCGATCGGCACGAGAGGCTGGGGATCGCTGCGGGAGGTGACGACGACCACGTCGGCGGCTTCCAGGTAGGCCTGCGGGTCGCCGACCTCGTCGACCCAGTGCAGGCGGTCGCCGAGGCCCGAGGCGATGACGTCATGGTCGAGCTGGCGGGCGAAGGGAAGGGGCCGCAACCCCACCCAGGCCAGGACGACGCCGGGATCGTCGGCCAGGTGCCGGCCCAGCGCCACGAACAGGTCGGCGCCCTTGCGCCAGCCCCCCTCACCGCACCCGACGACGAGGGTGCCGCGGGGCCCGACACCCAGCTGGGCCCGCACGGCGGCGACGGTCTCCGGAGCGGGACGGGCCGGCTCGACCACGATCGGCGGCACGATCCGGATGCGGTCGGGATCGACCCCGAGCTCGATGGCGTCGGCCGCGCCGGCCTCGGAGACGCAGAGCACGCGATCGAACTTCGTGGCGATGGCCCGCCGCGTGTCGGGGGCGAGCACGCCGAACGCACCCCGGTCCTCGTGGAGGTAGATGGCCGACGGGATCCCCCGGTGCTGCCACACCGCGTCGGCGGCCAGTGCGCTGTTCACGAGCAGCGCGGCGGGCGGCACCGCCGCGGGGCAGTCGCCCAGGGCCAGGAGGTCCGGGGCCAACGGCCCACCGACCTCGAGGCGGATCGAGAGGGGCATCGGGATCCGGGCGCGAGCCCGGGTCAGCAGCTCCAGCAGCACCCGGGGAGCGCCGGTGCGGGTGGCCTCGTGGGAGGCGACGAGCAACGGCGGGACGGTCACCGACAGGCCTCGCGGAGCTGCTCGAGGACGACGGAGCCGGCCGCCCCCGCCGTGAATCGGTCGCGGACGCGCGCACCCTGGGCCTCCGCCGCCGCGGCACGGCGGCCCGGGTCGGCGAGATCGTCGACCCGATCGAGGAGGGCGGCGAGATCGGGATACGGCGCGCCGACGAAGGCGTCACCGAACATCTCGGGCACGCCGCCCACGCCGGAGAACGCCACGACGGGGGTGCCGGCGGCGGCGGCGTGCAGGCAGACCAGGGGGAAGGCGTCGAGCCGGGCCGGGTGGAGGAACACGTCGGCGGCGGCGAGGAAGGGGACGACGTCGACCACGCCGCCGAAGAGCCGGAGGTTGCCCGCCTCGACCCGCCGTGCTTCGGCCCGCACCGTGTGGAAGAAGGCGTCGTGCTCCCCTCCCAGCCACACGAACCGCGCCGGCGGCCCACCCCGCCTGGTGTGGGCCAGGGCCGCCTCGAGGAACAGGTCGGGCGCCTTGCGCACGGTGGCGATCCCGGCGCCGAGGACGAGCAACGTGTCGTCCCCGGGCTCGGCCCCGAGGGCGACGCGGCAATGGGCGACGACGTCGGGGGGTGGGAGCTCGGGAGCCTCGATGAACTCCGGCACCGGCCAGATCGGGGTCGTGGCCGGCAGGCGCAGCCGGAGCTCTTCGGCCGTCCCGGCCGAGCCGGCGAGCCAGCGGGCGGTGCGACCATCGGCGCCCTCGTGCAGGTCCTCGCCCTGCTCCACCGACCACGTCACGATCGGGTCGCAGGTGTCGGGGGGCAGGAACGGCAGAGCTTGGGCGCCGGCCACGCTGACCAGCAGCGTGGCGTCGGCCTTGGGCAACCGCGAGAACCGGGGCGCCAGCTCGGCCACCCGCCGCTCGTCGGGGGCCCGCCAGTCCCAGGGCTCGTGGGGGTCGAGCACGACCCGGACGGGACACAAGCGGACGAAGTCGTCGAGGAGCTCACCGCCCCGGAAGGCCACCACGTCGACGGCGTGCGTCGGTTCGTTCTCCCGGATCCAGCGGACCACGGCTCGGGCCAGCATCGGCGGGCCCGTCCGGTCGAGGGCGTGGACGACGACGCGCCAGTGAGGCATCAGCGGCGGCAGGCCGAGAGCTCGGCCACGAAACGATCGACCCAGCCGTGGACCGTGTACCCGCTGTCGGCGAAGGCGCCGACGGTTCGGCCCGGGTCGAGCAGCTGCCGGGCCGCAGCGTCGGCGACGGCGTCGAGGTCGAGATGGGGAACGACCTCGAGGAGCGGGTGCTCGAAGGCCCACACCGGGAAGGAGATGACCGGGATCCCCGACTCGATGTAGACCCCGGCATCGGCCGCCGGCGCGGCATCACGGCAGGGCAGGACGGCGACGTCGGCCGCCGCCACCAGCCGCGGATCATCGACGAGGTCGAACCGGTCGTCGAGCCCGCACCGAGCGGCCTCCGCTTCGAGCGGGGCGGCCTCGTCGATGGCGAGGTGCGAGGCGATCCAGACCCCATGGGCGTCGATCCCGTGCCGGTGACGCAAGGTCCAGAGCACGCGGGGGAAGAGGTCGGCGCCGTCGACCCAACCGTGGCGCCCCGAGCCGACGACCACCGGTTGGTCAGGACCGATGCCGAGCCGTTCCCGGGCGGCCCGGCGGAGACCGTCGAGCTCGGCGGCGCTGCGGGGCGGGCGCACGAACACCTCCGGCGCCTCGAGGTGCCGGGTGGAGGCGCTCCACGCCCCGGAGGGGGTTCCGATGACGAGGTCGGCGTCGCCGACCGGCGACCGGAGGTCGGCGGGCACGATCGGCGGAGGGAGGGGATTGACCCGGTCGACCCGGACGTGGGACCGGCTCATGCGGCGGACGAGGGGCTCGCCCAAGCCGTCGTCGAAGATGATGGCGTCGGGACGGGCGGCGGCGAGCCACGCCAGCCGGCGCACCCCGCGGAGCCGGCGACGCAGGCGGCCGACCGGGAGGGATGCCAGCCGATCGAGCGCCGCCGACCCGAACGGCTGGTCGAGGGCCCGGGCCCCGTCCCACACCCGGCCCGGGTCCGGAGCGGTCATGAACCAGGTGTGCACGCGAAGGCCGGGACGAGCCGCCAGCTCGGTGACGATGTCGTGGAGGGTGGCGGTGCTGCGGCGGTCGTCCGGGGAGCTGCTGACCACCAGCACCGAGCGCACCGGGCCTCGGCCCGGGCCACGGCGACTGCCCGGCGCGAACAGGGCGGCGCTGCGGACCGCGTCCTGCGGGCGGGCCCCGGCCAGCCGGCGGGCCACGGCGTCGATCCTCGTGCGAGGGTTCCGATCGAGGATGGCCGCCAACTCCTCGGCCGAGACATCGAGCTGGTTGTCGGGGACGACCTCGGCCACGGGCAGGTCCGGTGGGGCCTCGAGCAGCTCCTGCGGGGTGTGGTCGATGAAGAACTGCTCGTCGATGTCGTACCGGTGGGCGGTCGTCGCATCGTGCCGATGGAAGTACACGAGCGGCGCCGCCGTGGGGCGCATGCCGACCGCCGCCACCAGGCGGGGCTCGTCGGTGAGGTTGGGGTAGGACGAGTGGGTGAGGGCGTTGTCCATCACCACGCAGTCGCCGGCCCGCACCCGCAGCGAGCGCAGCCGCGCCTCGATCACGTCCTCGTGCCGGAGCCACGGGGCGATGATGTCTGTCCCCCGGAACCCGTCCTCGATGACGTGGGAGCCGCGCAGGACGCGCAGGCGACCGTTGGCCCCGAGGACGTCCTGGAGGGCGACCCACGCCACGTAGGTGCGGTGGCCGGCCCGCCCGTCGACGTACATCCAGTCGCGATGGACGTAGAGCTCGCTGCCCGGCCCGGGGTGCTTGCAGAGGAAGTTGAACAGGAACGGGCGATGGTCGACGAACCGCTCCGCCACCCGATCGCCCAAGGCGGAGGACAAGGCCTCGCGCACGGCCCGCTTGTAGGCCGGGTCCGGACGCTGCAGGTCGGCCAGGAACCCCTCCCCGCCCGGTTCGTTGAGCCGCTCGTACACCGCCCGTAGCTCGGCCACCTCCGCCGGGCTGAGCAGCGGGAACACGGCGAAGCCGTCGCGCCGCAGCCGGCGGTCGAGGGCCGGATCGGCCAGCGCAGGGCGGGGGCGGTTCCGGGCCGCGCTCATGGCGCGACGTGGGGGAGGAAATCGGCGGTCTCGACCGCGCGGGTCCAGGGCACGACCGGAGCGCAGCCCTCGGGGCGGGATCCGAACGGCGCCACGGTGTAGTGGGAGGCGTCGATGGCCCAGCCGGTGAGACCGCCGTCGGCATCCACGTGGAAGTGCACCAATGGCGCCCCGGCGGGAGCCAAGGCGATCGCCGCCACCACCCGCTGCTCGCCCGTGGGGTTCGGTCCGCTCCCGTGCACGAGGCCGGGGTCGTAGGTGAAGGCATGGCCGGCAGGAACGGGGACGGCCGTCGCTCCGGCGTCCAGCGGTCCCTCGAGATCGTTCAGCGGGTTGGCGGCGCCACTCGGCCGCAGGCCGTCGGTCCACCGGTGGCTCCCGGGGAGCACCCGCAGCCCGCCGTTCTCATCGCTGGTGTCGACCAGCGGGATCCAGAGGAGGATCGAGCGATGGCTGCGCTCGTCGGTGTAGGTCCAGTCCTGGTGGTAGTCGACCTTGACCCCCGCGTCGGCGCCCTTGGAGATGAAGGCGGCGAGGAACGGTTCGTGGCCGGGCAGCCGCTCGGCCAGGGCTCGGCCCAGCGCCCGCTTCAGGAACCCGTCCACCTCCACCGCGGTGGCGCGGTCGCCATGGGCGCTGGTGGCATGGAAGCCGTGGGTGCGTGGCATGTCGAGCGCGTCGAAGGCCGCCCGGAGTTCGCTGACCGCTCGGGCGTCGAGCAGCGGGAAGGTGAGGTACCCGTCGTCGGTGACGCCAGGGAGCGGGTTCACGCCCCGATGTGGGCCGGGGACGCCGCGAACCGGATCTCCTCGTCGCGGCAGGACGGGCAGAGCATGGTGACGTTGCCGACGAAGCGGTTGGGCTCCCAGGCCTCGAACCCGGAGGCCCCGCAACGGTGGCACCACGGCTTCGCCGCGTTGATGGCGCCGCGACTGGTCGCCTCGCCATCGATGGCACGACCCTCGGCCACCAGACGGTCGAGGTCGGCATCGGTGAGCTCGACGTACTCGAAGTAGTCGACCACCCCCCGCGACGCGCTGGCCGGCGGCGGCTGGTGGAGGGTGAACGGGCTGTTGTCGGTCCAGAAGCTGTCGCTGATCTCGTAGGCCTCCACCGTGCCCTCGCCGTCACCGAAGTAGTGCAGGTGCGCCGCCTCTTCCGGGATGAGGTCGGTGATCGCCGTGAGACGGGGCCGGTCGCTCTTGTTGGGATACGACCAGTGCACCGTCGCGTGGTTGAACACGACCGCGTGCCCGGCCGGCACCGGCACGGGCCGGGCGTGACGCTCGATGATCCGCGGCACGACCTGGCTGAACGGGAAGTGGAACGCATGGATGCCGCGAAGGGTCGGGATCCACGCGTGGCTTCCCGGCACCATCCACAGCTGGCCGTTCTCCGGGGTCGTGTCGTCGAGGGCCATCCACACCTCGACCGAGCGGTGCTCGCGCTCGTCGACGAGGGAGAGGTCCTGATGCAGGCCGAACCCGCCCATCCCGCCGGGCCACTTCACGATGAAGTTGCAGGGCAGGGCTCGCTGGCGGTCGAAGGTCCGCTCGAGGATCGGATCGATCACGCCACGGATGAGGTCGTTGACCCAGAGCTTGTAGCTGCGGTCGTAGGAATGGAACGACGAGTGGCAGGCCAGGTGGGGATCCCCCGGCGCTGACCCCCGCTCTTCGTACTTGGCCCGCAGGTACGCCACCTGGTCGGCATCGAGGAAGGGCAGCACGGCGTACCCGTCCCGCTCGAGCGTCGCCTGCAGTTCAGGGTCGCGGAAGGTCGCTCGCATGTTGTTGGTTCCTCTCGTGACTCGACGCCGACGTGATCGCCGACACTACCAGAGTGCGCCCTGCCGAGGCTCCCGGTCACCCGCCGCCGGCCCCCGGGACCGCCGGGCCACCGCGGGCGCGTTCGGCTGCTCCGGCGAGGACGGCGCGAAGTTCCGGTTCCTCGAGCGCACGGGCGAACAGGGCGACCTCGATGATCTCGCCCTCGAACGGCGGATTGCCGTCGGAACCGCCCACCCAGAGCCGCCGGTCCGGCCGGCTCGGGCCGGTCGGACCGGGACCGAACGTGGTGACCGCGGTGCCGGCCGCCACCAGCGTGAGCGCGGGATCCGGGTCGGTCTCGTACCGGATCCCCACCACCAGCGGGGTCTCCTCCCCCACCCCCGCCGGCACCGCCACGGCGGCGGCGAAGGTGTCGAGGATGCTGAGCGGCGGCCGGCCGGTCGCACTGGTGAGCCCGGTGGCGAGCACCGACGCCGTCGGCGACGGGGTCGCGCTGGCCAGGCTCGGTCGGAGATCGGATCGCGGCGAGGTCCACACCACGACCCAGCCCCGGTCGCCCTGGAGCGCACGCCCGCAACCGAGCACCGGTCCCCACTCGAGGGTGGGGACGTCTGGAAGACGGAGGACGAGGACGGCGGTGAAAGGAGCGACGCCGATCCAGGACAGATCCTCCTGCCCCGCCGTGGCCATCTCGCCGACCGGTCCGTCGCTCGGCCGGTGCCACAGCACGAGGCCCGGGAGACCGGTCGGCTCGGCAGGGACGACGTCGGGACGGCCGAACCAGCGATCGGTGACGTCGACGACCCGCTCGTGGGCGCGGGCGAGCCCAGGTTGCTCGTCGACGTCGCCGCCCGGCGCCACCGTCAGCCGCCGCGCATCGAGCCCGGCCTCGACCTCGGCGGTCGCCGCCCGGATCCGTTCGACGACGTGGGCCGGCAGCTCGACGCGGCGCTTCCCGGTGTCCGTGAACGCGCTGCGAACGGCGAGACCGAGGGCACGACCGACCCGGTGGACGAGGGCCGGGTGCGCAGCGACGTCCTCGTAGCGCACGATCGTGGGGACGATGCGTCGAGCGTCGAGGACGGACCGGTTTCGCCGGTTCCACTCGGCGACCGCTGCCTCGATGGCATCCTCGGTCGGCGGGTACCACCCCTTCGCGATCGCCGACGCGATGGTGTCCGCGGCGGAACGGTAGATCCACACCACCCGCAGGTCGTACGCCGCGTACTCCTCGGCGACGTCGTCGAGGGTGCGGTCCGCGAGCTCCTCCATGGGCCGGAGCAGGACCGGCCCCGCCCCGGCACGGATCAGCGCGCCGATCTCGGCCTCGGGCCGGAGCCGCTCCGCGAAGTACACCGGATCGTCGGTACGTCGGCGCTCGGGGGTGTCGTCCGGCTCGTGGAAGGCTCGTACCGACGGGTCGGTGGCGAGCGAGTCGAACAGCGCCGTGGTGCCCGACCGAGGGGTGCCGATGGCCAGGATGAGCCGGGGACGGTCCCCCTCGTCGCTCGGCCCGGACACCGGGCGGAGGGTAGCCGGTCCGCGCCGCGCGTGGACAGGACCGGATCGGCCGTCATCGACGACCCTCTGCTAGATTCCCGGGCGATGGGCGACATGAGCGGCACGGCGGAGCGCCCCGACAGCGACGACCTCGTTCCGGTCGACCGGCTGATACTCGTCCGATCCGTCGCCGGCTGGGACATCACGCCAGCCGCCAGCACGACGCCGATCCGGGTCGATCTCGACACGGTGATCGCGATGGCGCGCGCCACCGGCGGCGCCGGCAGCATCGGCGACGTCCCCGCGGACGTGCTCGAGCAATTGCACGCGACCGGGTCGCTCCAGCGCAGGCGACCGACCGTGGCCGCGTCGCCGACCGGGCCGACCCTCGAGCTGGACGAGCCGTCCTGGACGCCGCTCCCGGCCGACGCGTGGATCTTCCCTGCCGGTGCGGTCGTCGGGCAGTTCGGAGCCGGGGGGGTCGTCGTGGAGAGCTTCGACGGTCACCGCACCCTCCTCGACGCCGTCGACGTCACCCTGCTCGACCAGCTCGACCGGCGAGCCGGCCGGAGCGCCGCCGACATCATCGACGACGTGCGCGGCGCACCGATCGGGCACCACCTCGACCGTGACGAGCTCAGCGGCCGGCTGCGCCGTCTGGCCGCGATGGGGCGCGTCCGCTGGTACCCCCACACGCCGGAGACGGACGGCCCGGCCAGAGGTACGGAAGACCGCGGTGAGGTCTCCGAATCCGCCGCTCGACCCGTCCCCGCCGACCGGTCGGCGCCGGCGGCCTCGCCCGCGACCCCACCGGGTCCCTCGGCCGCGGAGTTGGCCGCCATGTCGCCGCTCCGTCGGCTCCGCCACCAGCCGTTCCCGGGCCGGGCGACCCTGAAGGCCGTGTACCGGCGCGCCCGGCCGCTCGGCCCGCCAGGGCTCCCCGAGGCCGGGCCCGACGCCATCGTCCCGGCCACCCTCGACGAAACCGTGGGCCCGACAGGATCCGAGGCCGAACCCCCGGCCCGACCCGCGGCCGAACCCGCGGCCCAGCCTGCGGCGACGGTCATGGTCGAGGAACCCGGGCTCTACCTCGACGACCCCCGGGTCGGCCCCGCGGTGCCGGGGCGCATCCCCGTGTACGCGCCGTTCCAGACCGAGATCGGCGTCATCCTGTCCCTCGGCATGCTCACCGCCTATGCCCGGCAGGTCGACGGCGGCCGGCTCGGCACCCACTACGAGATCCGCCGACCGGAGGACGCCGCGTCGCTCCTCGCCGACCTCGAGACCCGAGACGGACCCGCCATCATCCTCTGCTCGAACTACGTGTGGTCGGTGGAGTTCAACCTGGACCTCGTTCGGCAGGCCCGCACCATCAACCCCGATGTGATCGCGATCCACGGTGGCCCGCACACGCCGAAGTACGAGGCCGATTGCCTCGACTTCCTCACCTCGAACCGCGACGCCGCGCACATCACCGTCCGGGGTGAGGGCGAGATCACCTTGTCCGAGGTGCTCAGCGCGTTGGCGCCGACCTTGCCCCAGATCGACCCGGCCCGCCTCGAGATGGTCGAGGGGATCTCCTTCCTCCATCCGTCGACGGGCGAGATGGTGACCACGCCGGACCGCGACCGGGTCCAGGATCTCGACACCCTCCCTTCTCCGTACCTCACCGGCGAGTTCGACCACCTCGGACCGAGCGGGTTGCTGCAGATGATCTTCGAGTCCAACCGCGGCTGCCCCTACGGGTGCACCTTCTGCGACTGGGGTTCGATGACCCTCTCCAGGGTCCGGAAGTTCGATCTCGACCGGGTGATCGGCGAGATGGCGTGGGCAGCAGAACGTGGCGCCAGCAACTGGGTCCTCGGCGACGCCAACGTGGGGATCATGTCCCGAGATGTCACGATCGCGCGGGCCATCGTGGACCTCCGGGACCGCTTTGGCGCTCCCGAGTCGATCGGGGTGAACGTGGCCAAGAACACCACCAAGCACATCACCGAGATCATCCAGACGCTCACCGAGGGGAAGATCGCCGTCCATACCACCCTCGCGCTGCAGTCGCGCGACGAGCACACGCTGGACTCCGTCCACCGCCAGAACATCTCCACCGACCATTACGTCGCCCTGGCCGCGTCCTTCCGGCGCGCCGGCCTCCCGATCCAGGCCGACTTCATGCTCGGGCTTCCCGGCCAGACCGTCGACTCGTTCAGTGCCGACCTCCAGTTCGCCTTCGACCACGACATCCCGGCACGGGTCTGGCTCACCCAGATGTTGCCGAACGCCCCCATGAACGATCCGGCGTACCGAGTCGAGCACGGGATCGTCGTCAACGCCGACGGCCTCGTCGTGGGCACGAACTCCTACACGGAGGCCGATCGCGAGCTGATGAAACGGCTGCGCCACGCCTACACGGTGCTGGAGCGGTTCGGCACGGCCCGGATCCTCATGCGATACCTGCAGTGGGACCACGGGGTCCCTGGGTCGACGTTCCTGCGGGAGCTGGTGCGGGTCAGCGACGACGACCCCGAGCGGTACCCGCTCGCCAACTGGATGCTCCGCTACTTCGACCTGTTCGCCGTCGCCCCGATGGGGTGGCGTTCGTTCTACGACGAGATGCGTCGGTTCGCGATCCGCGACCTCGGGGTTCCCCACACGGCCGATCTGGACACGGTCCTCGACCTCCAACGGTTCCTCATGCCCGACCATGGCCGCAGCTTCCCCGACGCCATCGCCCTCGACCGCGACATCCCCGCCTATCTCGAGTCCGCACGACGATCGCTCTGGACCACGGGCCATGCGGCGACGCCCGACGGCCCGCTCGCCAGCTACGGCCCGACCGTCTTCACCATCTACGGCGATCCCTTGGACCGGTGCGGCGGCGGGATGCGGACGTTCGCGGAGACGCGGAACGAGAAGCGGACCGACTCCTTCTGGATGTCAGGCCACTTCGAGCTCGACTCCCCGTTGACCCAGCGCTTCGCCGAAGTGGTGGCCGCCGGCGGGTACCGAGGGCTCCGTCAGCAACTCGAGCGTGGCATCGCACTGTCGGCGGTCGACCCGGATGCAGTGCCGGTCGAACTGACCACCCACGCGCGAGCACTGAACCTCTCTCGTTCGTCCCGCTCCGCCCCGTGACCGACGCCGCAGCACATCCGAGGTCGCTGCTCGGTCGCGCCCGACGCGTTCGAGCGCTGCTCCCCATCCTCGTCCGCCGCGAGATCCGCACCCGATACCGCACGAGCGTCCTCGATCTGCTGTGGACCGTGATCACGCCGGTCGCGATCATGGCGGTCTACGGCTTCATCCTGACCCGCAGCTTCAAGGTCACCGGCTCGTGCGCCCCATACCTGACGTCGGCATGGACCGGGCTCGTGCTGTGGACGGTCTTCGCCACCGCAGTCGGCAGCGCGGTCTACAGCCTCGTCGCGTCCAGCGACCTCATCACCAAGGTCTACTTCCCGCTCGAGGCGATGCCGCTGGCCAACACCGGCGCCGCCCTCGTCGACCTCGTCGTGGGCGTCGTCACGATGGTGGTGCTGGCTCTGGCCCAGGGCGTGACCATCCGTCCCGTCGCCGTGCTCGCCGTCCTCTCGGTCGGGCTGCTCGTGCTCTGGGCCGCCGTGTTGGCCATGATCGCCGCCGTGCTCGCCGTCTTCATCCGCGACGCGATCCACGCCGTGAACCTCGCCATTCGGGTGGGCTTCTTCCTCACACCGGTCATGTACGAGTCGGCCCTCCTTCCCGAGAGCATCGCGTGGACCGCACATGTCAACCCGGTCGCCGTGGCGATCGACGGGGTGCGGGCCGCCCTGCTCTGCGGGCGCTCCCCCAACCTCGTCGTGCTCGCCGGCCACTACGCAATTGCACTCGCGGCGTTCGTGCTGTCCGTCGCGTACATCCGCTCCGTGGAGTCCCGCGCCGTCGATGTCGTCTGAAAGCGGGACCGTGACGCTGCACGGCGTCAGCAAGGTCTACGACCTGCACCGCACGGCGATGCGGTTGGGCGACGCCGTGCCCGGCCGACAGCGCGCACCCCAGCAACCGCTCGTCGCGGTCGATCGGGTCGATCTCACCATCCCTCGGGGGCAGGCCTTCGGCATCATCGGCCCGAACGGATCGGGCAAGTCCACATTGCTCAAGTTGATCGCCGGGGTGACACAGCCCACCGACGGCCGGGTCGACGTGGTGGGACGGGTGGGATCGATGATCGAGTTGGGGCTCGGCTTCCACCCCGAGCTCACGGGGTGGGAGAACATACGCTCCGCGGGGATCATGCTGGGCCTCGACCGGTCCGAGGTCGCGGCGATCGAGTCCGACGTCGCTGACTTCAGCGGTATCCGCTCCGCCCTCGATTCACCGCTGCGCACGTACTCCGCCGGGATGAAGGCGCGGCTCGGGTTCGCGGTCGCGACGCACGTGGACGCCGACGTCCTCGTGGTCGACGAGGTGCTGTCCGTCGGCGACGCCGAGTTCCAGAACCGCTGCGCAGACCGCGTGGCCGAGCTGTGCGAGCGGGGCACGACGCTGGTGTTCGTGTCGCACGACATGCCCGTCGTCCGGTCCATGTGTGAGCGGGTGATCCACCTCCGATCGGGTCGAGTCGTCGACGACGGCCCGACCGCGCCCGTCGTGGACGGCTATGTCGCCCCGGTCCCGAGCCTGTTCCGGCCCGCCGCCGTCCCGTCGATCCGGATCGTCGACTGTGCGGTGGCGGAGCATGCGGCCGAGGTGTGGGAGCCCGCGTGCATCGACGTCGTGATCGAGGTCACCGAACCCGTCCCGAGCGCCAGGATCGCCACCGAGTTCGCCCGCTTCACCGCCCTCGACGAGCCGCCGATAGGCGGGGCGACGGCCGACCTCGGCGTGCTCGGAGCGGGCCGGTACCGCCTGGTCGGCCGAACCTCGCCGTTCGGGTCGTCGCCAGGCGCCCTGCGGCTGATCGTGAGCATCATCGACCCCGAGACCCACGAGCGCCACGATCAGCGAACGGCGGCGATGGTGGTCCCCGGGACGGCCCGGCCGGGAAACATGCACCTGGCGGTCGGCGTAGAGGTGGCATACGAGCAGTTGGCCTCGGGCCCATCGGACCTGCAGCCACTCCCCCTCACGGCCGCGGTCGACCCCTTGATCTCGGTCCGCGGCGTCACGAAGCGCTACGAGCGCCGACGCGACGCCGCGTCGGCGCGACGGGCGCTCCCCGGATCGCTGGGGCGGGCCCGAGTCGACACCTTCGCGGCCCTCGAGGAGATCTCGTTCGACATCGGCCACGGGAGCTCGGTCGGGGTCATCGGGCCCAACGGCGCCGGGAAGACGACCCTCCTTCGGCTCCTGGCCGGCGTCACGTTGCCGGACGCCGGCACCGTGACGGTGGAGGGACGCGTCGTCCCCATGCTCGATCTCGGCATGGGCTTCCATCCCGAGCTCTCGGGGTGGAGGAACCTGTCGACATCGGCTCGGCTGCTCGGTCAGCACGGTGACGAGTTCGCGGAGCGCGTCCCCGAGATCGTCGAGTTCGCCGGGATCGGCGACATGATGGACCTGCCGGTGAAGCGGTTCTCCGTCGGGATGCGCGCCCGGCTCGGTTTCGCCCTGGCGATGCACGTGCCCGCCGACGTGCTCCTGATCGACGAGCTGCTGGCCGTGGGCGACGAGGACTTCCGTGCCAAGGCGCTCGACGCCGTCCGGCGTCGCCAGAGCGAGGGCACCGCCGTGGTGTTCGTGTCCCACGGCCTCCGTCTCGTCGAGGAGTTCTGCGACCGTGTCATCCGGATCGACCGGGGCCGGCTGGTGGACGACGGCCCGGCGGGCGACGTCGTCGCCCGCTACGGGGGCGTGAGCTGGGTCGGGGGCACGGCCGACGGAACGGCCGGCATCCGCATCCACGACCTGAAGCTCCTCCGCCACAGCATCAACGCCGGCGGGCGGATCGACCTGACGTTCGACGTGGACGTCGACATCGCCTCGGACACGACCCGGCTCGAGATCTCCTATCGCGTCCCACCGGATGACCGGAACACCGCGCTCACCCCGGCCGAGCAGAACGAACGGACCTTCGCCCGGATCACCATCGACCCCGCCGGCGGGTGCACATCCGCGGTCGGCGTGTACCGCTTCTCGGTGGCCCTCGACGGCAACCTCGTCA